>NZ_JBJJMM010000013.1:0-167372 GCF_046231795.1 Pseudomonas sp. KCJK9016
AGCCCCGCCACCGCCTTCGCCGCGAACCCTGATTTTGTTAGTGCCGGGGGTCGCGTTGTACGCTTGAGTGGCACGAATGCGCCGCACACCGAGCAGGCGACCGGGAGCGTTTTTGATTACCAATTGCTCCAGGGCAGCGATATCAATCGTTCCCTGATTGACCGGTGCGTTCCAGGCTTTGATGCACCACATGACGGCGATGTTGCGGGGGCGGGTTTCGCCGTTACCCGACGAAATGGCTGGACCTGTCTTCAGCCAACTGTCCTCACCGGAGGGGTAGTAAGTTGTATTGGTGCTTACAGTATTTGTTCCAGTAATACCGATAGCTTCCGCACCGTAAGGCCAACTTCCAACCCCCGCTCCCATGCCGCGCGCACTCTGAATCGCCGCAACTGCCGCCGTATCATTCACGCCCGTTACATGTGAGTGCCCCTCAGACAGCATGGATTGCAGACTACCGAGACCACGACCCGCATCCACCCCACGCCCATGATCCCAACCCCGCAAGAACTCCCCGCGCGCCTCCGGCAACCGGAAATTCCCGACACCCTCATCACCCTTGTTGAACTTGCCGCCCAGATAGGCGCTCAAGTCCGGGTAGGTCGCGCTGCTCTTGACGCTGTTGTCCAGCTCCAGAAAACCCGGCGGCGGCGTATCGACGGGGAACGCCACAATCGATCCCACCGGCAACGCCGAGGCCTTGGCGATCAGCGCTTCGACTTCAGCCTTGGTGTAGGAATCCTTGATGCCGAAACCGGCGAGCGTGTCGGGATTCGAGCCGGCCATCGCGCGACCATACTCGTCGACGCTCAGGCTCTTGTAAGTACCGGCAGCAATCCCGGTGCGACCTGCCAGCATCTTGAAAGTCAGCGCAGTGGTGCCGAGGGTGATCGGCGCGTTGGTGGTCAGGTGCCACAGCGAATCACCGTTGAGCGTGCCCTCTTCCACCATCACCGTCAGGCCCGGGGTGACCTTGGCGCTGACGTTGGCATCGTTGGCCCGAACCCAGTCACCGTTGGCGACGATCCACAGACCGTTGTCCTTGGCCAGGGTCTGGTTCGGCAGCAACACACGGTCGCCGGCGATCACGGCAACACCGTCGATCTGCTGCGCACCGTTCAACACCACGTTGGCGGTGGCAGCGACGCGCACCGATTGCTTGCCATCGAGTTTGCCGAGTTCTTCGGCGAGGTAACTCATGACCCAGGCACGAGTGGCCTTGACCACGGTGTCGTCGATCAGCAGCGTCACCAGCGAGGCATTGCTGGTCTCGAAAATCGAGCGGATGTAGAACTCTTTGCCCGAGCCGGAGGTGGCCAGCACCGGTTTGAACGACTCCGGGTATTTGACGATGGCGTAGAGAATGCCGGTGTCGGTCCACAGACCGGCTTCACGCACGTACCAGCCGCCGACGTCCGGCGGGATGGTCACTTCGGCGAGCAGCCAGCTCGGATTTTTCTCGTCCTGGAACAGTGCGTTGAGCGGTCCGCGCCAGACTTCGCGCTTCAGCGCGGTAGCTGTCGCGGCCGGGTTGTAGACCGCGCCGCCGCCATCGCCGACGGAAATCTGCGTCAGCTTGATCGGCACGCCCGCTGCCTTGCAGGCGGTTTCGTAGGCAATCCCTGCGTTGGTGAGCAGGGTGTAATAGTCAGCCATTCAGGCCCCCTGAGGATAAATAGTGGATGTTTCGACGGTGTACAGAGCGGCCGCCATGAAGGCTTCACCGGAGGTTTCGAGGCCTTCGAGGAACACCGGGTAGACCGTGGTCAGCTCACCACAAAAAGTCGCGGCACCAATCACATGAGAGCCGAAGGCGCTGAGGCCGACCGACACCGACAGCACGTCCCGCTCGCTCTTGGCATCGGCCAGGCGTCGGTCGAGACGGGCGTCGATGGCTTCGCTGTAGGGTTGTTCAGTGAAGGCCCGCACGGAAAAGCTGTAGGGTTCGCCGGGCGGTGTCGTCTCGTACCAGGCGCGGACTTCCGGCCTCAGTTGCAACCCCTTGGCAGCGTTTTCCAGCGCCTTGCGAGTGCCGGCCTGGCGCGCGGTGGGCCAGGCCAGTTCGACGGTCAGGCGCTTTTCCGCTTCCGGTGCGTCGGTGCTCCATTCGGCCACGCCGCGATCCGCTGCGAGATACGGCAGGAACGCGACCGGTGTTTCGCTCGGGTTCATCAGTTCGGGAAACGGCGGCATGATGCGGTCAAGCAAGGTGCCGAAGCCGATATCAAGCGCCCGTTCCAGCGCCGAGCTGTTGGCCGGCAGCAGGGTCGGACGCGGTGTCTGGTCCGTCATAGCGTCTGCACCTCGACCTCGACCGCCGTACAGTACGGCGCTTGAAACGCGCTGCACACGATGGGTGTCAGCGGTTCAAGAATCTGCAACTGCACGGCGCCGGCGCTGTGCAGCGTGTAGTCGATCCAGCTCGGATCGACCCGGCCTTCCAGGCGATGACAACTGTCGGCATAGGCTTGCAGATGTTGCTCGGCGGCGACTTTGGTCAGGCCCGAATCCGGGCCCGAATTGATCTTCGCCACGACGCGGATTTTGTAGCGCTGAATCTCGGCGCCCTTGACGGTGACCTTGTCGGTTTCCGGGCAGACGTCGGGCCGGGCAAAGTGTCGACGCACGCCGTCGAGCAATGCGGTGGACGGTGTACCGTCCGCCTCGCGGGACAGCACAGTCACCTGCACTTCTCCGGGTGCGGTGCGACGACCGTTGCCATCCTTGACCTTTGCGGCGAGGCCGTCCGGGGCGAAGGTGTAGGTGACGTCGACGACACCGGCATCAGTGGACTCGACTTTCACCGTCGGCCGCTCGCCGAGGGTGAAGACTTCGCGGCGATACTGCATCCGCGAACCGGCCGCCGGGGCATGGGGCGCCAGGTAATAGCGCAGCCGGGCGTCATCGTCGCTTTCGTAAATCGCCGGCACTGGCGGGAATGCCGCCGGGTCGCCAGGGTCGAGCAACTGTCGCTCCAGGCCCATGTCCGCCAGCCGCGCATCGAGGTTGCTGCCAGTGGCCCACCACGCCAGCATCTGCTTGATGCGGGCGTTATATTTGCGTTCGTGGGTTTGCAGGCGAACGCAAAATGCTTCGAGCGCCATGGTCAGCAGTTCGCTTTCGTTTTCCAGGCTAGTCTTGAGTTTCGCAGCGCTCTGCGGCGAGCGGGATCCGACGTATTCGAGGACGAAGGTCTTGAACTCGGCCAGCAAATCCTCGAAGGCCTCGACCTTGATCAGCGAAGGTTCGGCCAGTTGGTTCTGGCCAGGGATCAACATGCTCATGTCACGACCTCGAAAGTCTGTTGGCGGTTTTTCCAGGTGCCGGCGAAACGCAGCAGCAGGCCGGCGCCCTGTCGGGTGGCGACGATCACGCCGGGCTGGAAATCGCCGATGCCGTTCTGCGGGTTGTAGAACGCCTGCGCGGCGTGGCTCTGGGCCAGAAGCAGAATGTCATCGCCGAGGTTTTGCCCCAGCAGCGTGGGGATCAACGAACCATAAAGGGGCCTTTTTTGCCGGGTGCCCAGCGGCGTGGTCAGGGCTCGTGTCGCGCGCTGCACGAATTGCAGCCAGTCGTCGACCGTGGCCCCGCTGTCTCTATCGATTCCGATCATGGGAGGCTCTTGATTCAGGGGCTGATGACGCGACCCTGGTGATCCACCAACGGGCCGCTGAAGTGCACGCCCGAGGCGTCGATGGTCAGGCCGGTGGCGCCCAGTTGCAGGGTGATCGCTTGCGGCGTCATCGCCAGCCGCGCCGGGCCGATACTCAGTTCCAGCGCTTCGCGAGAACCGCTGAACGCGGCCGGGCCGTTTTGCCAGTGCAGGGTGTGAGACGCGTCGTCGTAGCCGCTTTCGCTGCCATCGCCATGCACCCGTCGCGTCAGCGTGGGGATCGTCGCAGCGGGTGGAAAGCGGTCACTGTTCAGGCCGAACAACGCCACGCTTTGTGCACCGCTTTCGCCGCTGCCGTAGTTGAACAGCAGACACTGTTCACCCACGCTGGGAATCCGCGATTCGCTCTGGGCGCCGGCGCTCGGGTTGAAGAACTTGATGGCCGGCGTGAGCAATCCTCCGTGACTGACCTTGCACGTATTGCTCGCCGCGTCGACCTCCTGACAAACGCCGATGCGGCAAAAACTCTCGGCGCGCCGATGCAGGTCTTCGATCTCCGCGTCCATCTCCGCCAGCCGTTCGATGATCGGGCCCAGTTGCATTCGCAGTAACGCGTCGAACATCGGTCAGGCCTCCAGCGAGGTGTATTGGTCGGGGTCGTCGATGTCGCTGACTTCCCAGGTGCGGGCGAATTTCGGCGTACCGAGCGGGTCGTCGAGCAAGGTCGGGCCCAGGTAGAGGGTCTGGTTGAATGTCAGGGTCCAGGCCTTGTTGGGCTGATCGGCGCGAATCGCCAGCGACGGCAAACCATCGATGTTCATGGGCAGATCGCACTGTTCGCCGGGCAGGCCCCAACGGTTGTCAGTGATCAGGTTTTTCAGGGCGGCGATCAGGTCACACGCGGCAAACGCCGTGGCGGAAAGCGCCGGAATGACTTGCAGCGACAGTGTCAGCACATGGGCGATTCGCCCGTTGGCGGCGCGCTCTCCCGGTGCATTGCGTTCGATGTCGATCAACACCCAGGCCTTGTCGCCGGGGGCCGTGAAGTCATCGTGATTACCGACTTGCACGTTCAGGTCGATGTTGTTGCGCAAGGCTGTCGCCATTGCCGTGAACAGCTGCGAAGGCTGCTGGATCGGTGCAGACATGCATGACCTCCTTTTCGAATGTCCACGCAAAATCCCGCCGCACAGCGTGCAGCGAGGCAAGAAAGGGGTGGGTTACTGTGGATCGCGCGGTGGCGGAACTTCGCAGACGCCGATGCGTTTGGCGGCCCAGCGTTCGTACAGACCGATGGCCACGTCGGCGCCGGCCATGGCGGTCAGGCAACCGAAGGCGCCGGCAGCCCAGATCGACATGCCGGCGGCGTACAGCAGCATGATCGCCGAGACGCCGCAGATCATGCAGGCGCCGGAGCGCAGGGCCAGACGTCGCAACAGGGGCCAGCCGCGGGCGCCGTCCTTGTCCGCACGCCACATTTCGCCGGACACCCCGCCCGCCACGGCAAGGAGGATGACCAGCCAGATTGGCATGTCTGCCAATGCTTGTTGCTCGGTTGTCATGTCACGCCTCCTGGGAAAATTGATGTGTGATGTGTTTTGTTCTCAAACGACGTATCTGTGCAAATCCTTTTGGTTCTCCGCCTGACTTTTTGTTTTTGCCGCACAACTTCGCTTACGCGGTGCGCATCAAGTGGATATTCCAGAAAGCCCGGCGCATTGACCGGGCTTTTCAGTGTGCGCTCTCTGAATTGGTACTGATTCAGAAGGGCGCTACGGGCCATTCGACCGTGTACGGATAGCCGGATTGTTTTTTTGCATCACAGACCGCGACGTAATACTGCTTGAAAGCCAGCAAAGACGCTTCCTCTTCAGGTGTGGCAATCCCCAGATCCTGTTTGTATTGCAGCGGGTTCATCATCAGCCAGCCTTCTGCCGCTCCCACCAGAAACCGAATGCGATTGGTAACGATATCAACCTGATCCTGGTAGGTTGGCTCGGAAAAGGCCCAACCATTGCCCGTGTACTCAGCCTTCCATCCCACCTGAACTATGGTGTCAACGCTGGTCTCGATCCAGTTGCCGATGACGCCAGGCGGGATCATTGGCATTTGCTCGGCATCCACAAATTGCAGAACCTTTGGAAAAGGGTTCAGGTTGCTCATTTCAATCAATACGTAACGAATCATTATTCTTCCTTGTTGCTGATACTCAGCATGGTTGTCGTTGAACTCTGCGAGCCGGTGGTACCGGTGACCATTCGAGGCAGGCATTCCAAAAAGCCCGGCATTTCGCCGGGCTTTTCAGTAATGCGCTCCTTCGCCTTCCTTCAATCCTGTGTACGTGAAGGAAGCTGACTTTTCGGCGCTACTGGCGCGGTACGAGTCCATTCAAATTGTTTTTCCGACCGCGGTCCCTGCCCGCCGGATAACTGCTTCTGGTGCTTTACGCTGCACACCCGGGTCAGTTGCCAACCCTCTGAACCGTTAAGGCCGGTTCATCGCTGCCTGTTCTTGTGGAACTAAAGAGCTGTTGTTGCCAGCCGCTTTGTCGAGCGGCTTGGTGGCAAGAATATGCATGTATGCATATCCAGTCAATGCGTAAATGCATTTATTTGTGCATGAGAATTGCGCGGATGCATGGAAGCCCCGCCAATCAAGGGTTGTCCGGTTTTCTACAGGCGAAAAAAAACCCGCCGTGGGCGGGTTTTATCTGAGAGAGGGATCGTTACCGGGCGTACATGCCCCACCAGAAGACGTGACCGAGGATGACAATCTGTTCTTCCTGCATGTCCTGGAAGCTGTAGTCCTCGTCCGGATGCTCATCGCGATTGAAGCTGCGCAAGCGTATACCGGTGGGCAGGCGATAGAGCTGTTTCACCCGCAACTGACCGTTGTGGTTGATCGCGTAAAGGTCGCCATCAATGATGTCGCCGATCCCGCACTTGCCCGCGTTCACACCGACGGTGGCGCCGTCACGCAGCACCGGCAACATGCTGTTGCCCCGTACGGTCACGCATTTGGCCTGGTCGAACTGCACGCCGTTATGGCGCAGGCTGCGCTTGCCAAAGCGCAGACTGGAGCGTTCGCTCTCTTCGATGACGAATCTTCCTGATCCAGCAGCCAATTCAACCTCGCGAAGAAAGGGCACCGACACCTCGTCGTCATCGACGGGCGTGTCATCGTCCCACAGGCTTATGTCCTTGAGTTCGGAATGCAACTCCTCGCGCCCGCCGCCGGCGACCGGCGCAACATCCGCGCGCCCGCGCAACTGATCGGTGCTCACGGCGAAGTACTCGGCGATCTTAGAGATGTGTTTATCCGAAGGATCGACGATCTTCCCGCTGAGAATCCGCGAGAGAGTGGATTGAGGCACGCCGGTGCGACGGTGGAGCTCCGTGGGGGAGATCCCGTGCTGATCGAGCAGTGCTCTTAAGACGGAGGATACGTTGCGTTTTTGCATAACGCGCATAGTGCTTGAAGTTTTTCGGGAAGACAAATGCTGATTTGCATAAATCGTGCATAATCGACCTTTTTGCGCCAGATAGATGTCACCGGGCCGCGATGCCTGCGTCCGACAGACCGCCCATGGTAACCTTGCGCCCATCGCGGAAAAGCCCGGCCACGGCCTCGCTTTTGCCCCACATCTTCCAACGAGTTACCTGACAATCCGATGAATAAAGCCGTCTCCGACCTGTCCTCCCACACTCCGATGATTCAGCAGTAATGTGGAAAATCGACCTCAGGCCGCACCGTTCACGGCCTATGCGTCGAGCCTGTCCAATATGCATTGGCGAGTTTGGGCGACTTTCGCCTAGTAAAACCGAGAAGCTTTCGAGCGGTTTTAGACAGCCTATGCGCCCCACCCTGGCGTTCTGCCGATAACGATCCGTCCTGGCTCGTCACCTTCCCAGCTTTTCAAATTCTGCCCTGCACCACCAGGACTGCGCATACAGCACGCCGTCAATGTCCTCGAATCCATTGATGTTCATCCCGGGTTGGGCCATGCCGTTGACCTTGGCGTCGTGCAGCCGAGGAATGATGTCAGGCCCAGGAGTCGGGCTGAATACCCAGGCCTGTGTGGCTACCCGGCCAAGCGGTACGCTGTGGTGGTCGCCGATGTGGAGTCGGCGCGCAGGGGCTGAACCTTCTTCAGTTGATCAGAGGGGATGGCCTGGCCATTCACGCGGCGGCGGACGAGGAGGTAGTACATGTCGCACCGAAATACTGTATATAGATACAGCACCCAGCATCAGGAAACGCAAACGCGCCAGTACCGCTCGGCGGACTATGCTTGTTCGTTCAAGCAGAAGGGCGGCACATGTATGGAAGGTTGAGCCAGGACCGAGGCACACACGACATATCGTGTCACGGGTAATCAGTTGCTAAGCCCATTCAGCAAACAACCGCTCCAGGTAGAGATCTTACTGTCATCTGGGCACGTGTGTAGCTATCAGAATTGTCTGATTAAACCTGCAGCCCTTCTGGGGGTAACTTGGTGCGTTAATTTATCGGGCGCGCACCATGCGAGACTTAAGACAAACTCACAAGAAAGCAAATAAGCATTATAGTAGCTGGAATATAATTTTATTGAGTATGCTCTTCACTATTTCTGCATGCACTTCACCAACTCACAACTCTTTAAACAACACATCCAGCGAAACAGAGAGCACCCATTTAAACGAGACTTACCATCATTTAACGACTGAGCACCCTGAATCCAACTGGAAATTCGCTGAGGGCTCGGCAAATGATTAAACCTATTACATCACTGGTAGCTTGTATTTTTATCGCTGCACCTTCGCTCTCGTTTGCAGCTTGCGAGTTTGTCACCGGTCACTCACAAAAACAGATAAATATAAGTATACCTTCAACGCTTTCCATCCCAAGAGATGCAGCAGTCAACACCGTGATTTACGAATCACCGGCAATAACCTTTTATGGTGACGCATCGTACTATTGCACGACCACATTCACGGGCGGGATCAAAAACAACGTGGGAACGGATTCAACCTCAACTTATTTCCCAATAGGTAATACGGGGCTTTCGTGGCAGTGGATTTATCAGGGCGCTGAATATAAGGGATTTGCCGCTGGAAAACCTCGAGAACCTGGCAGATTCGGTTTCAATACCACTACAAACGCCCTACGCATAGTTAAAACTGGAGTTATTTCACCAGGCGCAACCATACCAGCCGGAGTCCTAGGGTATATACAAATAGAATCGGCAAACCTAAGACCTTTAGCAATGGTAACTAGTAATATTTCAGCCATTACACTTCAGTCATGCGAAACCCCAAACATTGCCGTTGAAATGGGCGAGCACAACCTTAGCGTATTTTCAAGAAGCGGAAATACCACACCACCCAGAGCGGTCAATATAAAATTAAGTAACTGCCCGAGCGGAATCCAGAAAGTGAGCTATAGCTTATCTGCCACATCAGACTCTCCTGCTGTGGACGGCGCAATCGGCATTATCGAATTAAACAAAAGCTCAACAGCAAAAGGTATCGCACTGCAATTACTTGACAACAATCAGACCCCCATTCAACTCGACAAAATTTATGACTTCAACGAGTACTCAACAGCCGGCGGAAACTTCTCCATACCCTTGAATGCCAACTATATTCGTACCCTACCGAATGGTAATGCTGGCCAATACGATGAGGGAATGAGCGCGGGTTCCGCCAACAGCGAAGTGACCTTCGTTATGAATTATTTGTGACTAATGTCTGGGCATGACGGCTTTCCGAGTGAACGTCAGTGGCCGTCTCAGGTTCATATCGCTGACTGGCTATCGGAATGAGTCGTACGCCTCGCCCGCTCTCCCGGTCGAGCATCAGCCCGTGCGAGCAGTTCACCGGCCGTGACCTCACCGAAGCCGAGGGGTGGCTGCTGCTCCGGGTGTTGAAGGATGTGCACCCGTGGCAGAACACCGACAAGTTCCACGAGGACAGCGCGCTGGATGGCGTGGCGTACTCGTTGCTGAAGGCTGAGGCCCTGGCCGTTGGTGCCCGGCCATGAGAACTCTCGGCGAAATCATCGAAGCAGCTAAATCCGGCGAGCGCCCTGACTACGACGACCTGCGCCTGGCCGTGTGCGCCATGGACGGGCTCACGACCTTTGACCGCCAGGCCATCTGGATGGCTGGCCGAGGGCGAGGAGACAGGCAAGAAGCCGTTCTTGACCAGGAGCTGCGTCTGGCACCGTGACGAGCCATCGCTGACACCGACTGGATATCGGCAAACGTCAAACGCAACGCGATGACAAGGCTGGCGACGCTCCTGGGTGCAGCCACCCGGGAAGGCCTACTAATCAAAAAACCTGCCGAGATGATTGAACTGCCGAAGCGATCAAGGAAGGAAATCGCCCCCTTCACCCTCGCAGAGGCCAATAACATCATCGACAGGCTGTACCAGCATGAGCACTGGCCAAGCCTTATCTACGCACCTCTGTTCGAGGTCATATTTTTCACTGGCCTCCGGCTCTCGGAGGCCTTGGCCGTACGTGGGATGCAACCGATATGGGAAAGAAGACGGTACACCTCAAGAGGACCGTTGCGCTGGGCAAGGTGGAGGAAAGGACAAAAACCGGCAGAGACCAGTTCGTGCACGCGCATTCGGCGACACACGGAGAAGCGGCGCGATCGGAACATCACCGATGCCGAGTTTGAAAGGATCTGTGACAAGGCGAGCCCGAACATGCGGGTCATCTATGAGATGTACTATCTGACCGGCCAGCGGATCAGCGACATGCTGTCCATTCACCTGTCGGATATCAGTGAGGAAGGTATTGCGCTCAAGCAGCAGAAGACTGGTGCTCGGCTCATCGTCTGGATGAGCCAGACCTAGAAGCCCTGGTCTCCAGGACCAAGGCGTTGCCTCGTCGCGTTCGGGGCCTGACATTGTTCTGCTCACCGCGTGGCGGCAAACCGGTTCATTACAGCTCGGTGAAAGATGCATTCAAGCGTAACTGTGACGCGGCTGGAGTCGTCGGTGCAACGCTGCACGACGTGCGCGCGAAGTCGCTGACCGACACAGCCAAGCAAGGAAACAACGCCCAGAAGCTTGGCGGCCATACCGACGCAAAAATGACCGCGCGCTATCTTCGCCTTCGTGAAACTGACATTGCCGAGCTTCCAACAATGCCGAAAAAATCCCTGTAGTATTAGAGAATTGCCCCGTGTCAAATAGACAGACTGAGCCAAAGCCTTTGAATATCGACGTTTCCAGCCACACCCCAATGATGCAGCAATACTGGCGCCTGAAGAATCAGCACCCGGACCAGCTGATGTTCTACCGCATGGGCGACTTCTACGAGATCTTCTACGAAGACGCGAAGAAAGCGGCCAAATTGCTGGACATCACCCTGACTGCCCGCGGGCAGTCGGCGGGGCAGGCGATTCCGATGTGCGGGATTCCGTATCACGCGGCGGAAGGCTATCTGGCGAAGCTGGTCAAGCTTGGCGAGTCTGTGGTGATCTGCGAGCAGGTCGGCGACCCGGCCACCAGTAAGGGGCCGGTGGAACGTCAGGTGGTGCGGATCATCACCCCGGGCACGGTCAGCGATGAAGCGCTGCTCGATGAGCGCCGCGACAACCTGATCGCGGCGGTGCTGGGTGACGAGCGTCTGTTCGGTCTGGCGGTGCTGGACATCACCAGCGGCAACTTCACGGTGCTGGAGATCAAGGGCTGGGAAAACCTGCTGGCGGAGCTGGAGCGAGTCAACCCGGTCGAGCTGTTGATCCCGGATGACTGGCCGAAGGATCTGCCGGCGGAAAAACGCCGTGGCGTTCGTCGCCGTGCGCCGTGGGATTTCGAGCGTGATTCGGCGCTTAAGAGTCTCTGCCAGCAATTCTCCACCCAGGATTTGAAAGGCTTCGGTTGCGAAACCCTGACCCTGGCCATCGGTGCTGCCGGTTGCCTGCTGGCGTACGCCAAGGAAACCCAGCGTACCGCCCTACCCCACTTGCGCAGTCTGCGCCATGAACGTCTGGACGATACCGTGGTGCTGGACGGCGCCAGCCGTCGCAACCTGGAACTCGATACCAACCTGGCCGGTGGTCGCGACAACACCCTGCAATCGGTGGTCGATCGCTGCCAGACCGCCATGGGCAGCCGCTTGCTGACGCGCTGGCTCAATCGCCCGTTGCGTGATCTGACCGTGTTGCTGGCGCGCCAGACTTCGATCCGTTGCCTGCTCGACGGTTACCGCTTCGAAAGACTGCAGCCGCAGCTCAAGGAAATCGGCGACATCGAACGGATTCTGGCACGGATCGGTCTGCGCAATGCCCGCCCTCGCGATCTCGCTCGTCTGCGTGATGCACTCGGCGCGCTGCCGGAACTGCAAGTGGCGATGACCGATCTGGAAGCGCCGCACCTGCAACGCCTGGCGGCTACCACCAGCACCTATCCGGAACTGGCGACGCTGCTGGAAAAAGCCATCATCGACAACCCGCCTGCGGTCATCCGCGATGGCGGCGTGCTGAAAACCGGTTACGACAGCGAACTCGATGAACTGCAATCGCTGAGCGAGAACGCCGGCCAGTTCCTGATCGATCTGGAAGCCCGGGAAAAAGCCCGCACCGGTCTGGCCAACCTGAAAGTCGGTTACAACCGTATTCACGGCTATTTCATCGAATTGCCGAGCAAGCAGGCTGAATCGGCACCGGCGGACTACATCCGCCGTCAGACCCTCAAGGGTGCCGAGCGCTTCATCACTCCCGAGCTGAAAGAGTTCGAAGACAAGGCGCTGTCGGCCAAGAGCCGTGCCCTGGCTCGCGAAAAGATGCTTTACGAAGCGCTGCTGGAAGATCTGATCAGCCAGTTGCCGCCGCTGCAGGACACTGCTGGTGCCCTGGCCGAACTGGATGTGTTGAGCAACCTCGCCGAACGTGCGCTGAATCTCGACCTGAATTGCCCGACCTTCGTCAGCGAACCTTGCATGCGCATCACTCAGGGTCGTCACCCGGTGGTCGAGCAAGTGCTGACCACGCCGTTCGTGGCCAACGACCTGAGCCTGGACGACAGCACCCGGATGCTGGTGATCACCGGCCCGAACATGGGCGGTAAATCCACCTATATGCGCCAGACTGCGTTGATTGTGCTGCTGGCACACATCGGCAGCTTCGTGCCGGCCGCCAGTTGCGAACTGTCGCTGGTGGACCGGATCTTCACCCGGATCGGTTCCAGCGATGACCTGGCGGGCGGCCGCTCGACCTTTATGGTGGAAATGAGCGAAACCGCCAATATCCTGCACAACGCCACCGAGCGCAGCCTGGTGTTGATGGACGAGGTCGGTCGCGGCACCAGTACCTTCGACGGTCTGTCCCTGGCATGGGCGGCAGCCGAACGCCTGGCGCATTTGCGTGCCTATACTCTATTTGCAACGCACTATTTCGAACTGACAGTGTTGCCGGAAGCCGAGTCTCTGGTGGCCAACGTGCACCTCAACGCAACCGAGCACAACGAGCGGATCGTATTCCTGCACCACGTGCTGCCTGGGCCGGCCAGCCAAAGCTACGGCCTCGCGGTGGCACAACTGGCCGGCGTACCGAACGAGGTCATCACCCGCGCCCGTGAACACTTGCGCCGCCTGGAAGATACCGCACTGCCACATGAGGCACCGAAACCGGCAGCCAAGGGTAAACCGGCGACGCCACAGCAGAGCGATATGTTCGCCAGTCTGCCGCACCCGGTGCTGGACGAACTGGCCAAACTGGATCTGGATGACGTGACACCACGTCGCGCGCTCGAAATGCTATATGCACTGAAGAACCGGATATAAGCACTGAAGAAGCGGATATAACGCAAACGGCTTCAAGCTGTTAGAATCTCGCGCGGTTCGGGATGCTGCCGGCTATTAGCCTGACCGGCAGACATCGCTCCCGAACCTGGCGACCCCAACCGTGAAGGGGCAACGCTGCCGCCGCCTGAGGAGAAAATTAGAAATGACCTTCGTCGTCACCGACAACTGCATCAAGTGCAAGTACACCGACTGCGTAGAAGTCTGTCCGGTGGACTGCTTTTACGAAGGCCCGAACTTCCTGGTGATTCACCCGGATGAATGCATCGACTGCGCACTGTGCGAACCTGAATGCCCGGCCGTCGCCATTTTCTCCGAGGACGAGGTTCCGGAAGAAATGCAGGAATTCATCCAGCTGAACGTTGAACTGGCCGAAATCTGGCCGAACATCACCGAAAAGAAAGATTCGCTGCCGGACGCCGAAGAGTGGGATGGGGTCAAAGGCAAGATCAAAGACCTCGAACGCTGATTCCCTCTGCGTTCATGCAAAAGGCCCCACGAGGGCCTTTTTGCTTTTCTGTGTCTTGCTTTTCTTCAAGCAAAAAAAAGGGGCGGTTTGACCCGCCCACATTTTTTCCCTATTCCCTGTGTTCCTTTTCATCGTCCTGATGAATCGCGTCCTGCGATGTCCATTCCCTTCTTCCTTGAAGGGCGTGTCTATCCGTCGACACACCCCGAATACTAAAGAGTTCCCTGGTTCGAGCAACCGGCCCGTTCCGGTAAAACCTCGTGTCATAAGCATTTAACATCTAAAAATATTCATATAAATCAATAGTTTAAATGCACGCTTACAGTTCAATGGATGTCCTCCACAGTGTAAAAATAACGAACACTTACGAAAGAGTAAGCCAGGGCTTACACCGGGAGACTACAAACCCGGGAACAGATGACCTTCCGGCATGATTCGAAAAGCGTGTCAAAGCCAGGCAGCAAAAAGCCCCGAACAGGTCGGGGCTTTTTGGGGGCGATCAGGCGAAACGCTTACTGAAACAGCGACTCGCTCGACAGGCCATTCTTTTCAAGGATCTCGCGCAGACGCTTGAGGCCTTCAACCTGGATCTGTCTCACCCGTTCCCGGGTCAGGCCAATCTCAAGGCCTACATCTTCCAGCGTGCTGCTCTCGTGACCGCGCAGGCCGAAGCGGCGGACCACCACTTCGCGTTGCTTGTCGGTCAGCTCCGAGAGCCATTGATCAATGCTCTGCGACAGATCGTCGTCCTGCAGCAGTTCGCATGGATCTGTCGGACGGTCATCCGTAAGGGTGTCCAGCAGGGTTTTATCCGAATCCGGACCCAGCGAGACGTCGACCGAAGAAACACGCTCGTTCAGGCCCAGCATGCGCTTGACCTCGCCCACCGGTTTCTCCAGCAGGTTGGCGATTTCTTCGGGTGAAGGTTCGTGATCGAGCTTTTGCGTCAACTCCCGTGCGGCCCTCAGGTACACGTTGAGCTCCTTGACCACATGGATCGGCAGCCGGATGGTCCGGGTCTGATTCATGATCGCGCGCTCGATGGTCTGACGGATCCACCAGGTCGCGTAGGTCGAGAAGCGGAAGCCGCGCTCGGGATCGAACTTTTCCACCGCCCGGATCAGCCCGAGGTTGCCCTCTTCGATCAGATCCAGCAGCGACAGCCCCCGATTGACGTAACGCCGGGCGATCTTGACCACCAGCCGCAGGTTACTTTCGATCATGCGCTTGCGTCCGGCAGGATCGCCACTTTGCGACAGACGCGCAAAATGAACTTCTTCCTCCGGGGAGAGCAATGGGGAAAAGCCGATTTCGTTGAGATACAACTGCGTGGCATCGAGTGCCCGAGTGTAGTCGATGTATTTGTGTTGCTTGAGTGAAGCGGAGTGTTTGGATTTGGCACGAACGGAAGGTGGAGCAGCCCCTTCATCATTCGACATCGAATCCGAATCGATGGCGGTCTCCATCAGGAGAACCTCATCGTCGATGTCAAACTCCGGCACTTCTTTACTGAGAGCCATTGTTATAGTCCTTTGGTGAGTTCGACCCCAAGCTCAAGCGGCGCCTTTATCCTTGGCAACGCTGGAGCCTGTCCCCTCTACGTGACGGAACAGGCTGGTCTGCAAATCAACGTCTTGGCAGGAACTGCAGCGGATCTACAGGTTTACCTTGTCGGCGAATCTCAAAATGCAGTTTCACCCGGTCTGTACCCGTTGACCCCATTTCGGCAATTGTCTGTCCGACCTTGACCTGCTGCCCCTCCCGTACCAACAGCCGACGGTTGTGTCCGTAAGCACTGACGTAGGTTTCGCTGTGTTTGATGATGACCAATTCGCCGTAGCCCCTTAAGCCACTCCCGGCGTAAACCACCGTCCCATCAGACGCAGCTAAAACAGGCTGTCCCAAATCTCCGGCGATATCAATTCCTTTATTCAAACTACCGTTTGAAGAGAATTTACCAATCAGAATGCCATTAGATGGCCATCCCCAGCCGGTCGGGGCCGGGCCCGGAGGAGGCAATGGCGCCGGTGCCGGCTTGTTGGCGACGGACGGTACAACCGTCGTGGATGCAGCCCCGGAACCGGTGGTTGTGGTGGTCGTCGTGCCATTTGCCTGGCGCCGGATTATCGTGGTTTTGCTGGACGAAGACGGTGCAGAAGCGCTGTTGCTCACCACCGCTGTCGGCGTTGAACCCGGGCGACCGTCGAAGCGAATTGTCTGACCCGGGTGGATCGTGTACGGCGTAGGAATGTTGTTCCGGGCAGCGAGCGCTTTGTAGTCCCAGCCGTAGCGAAACGCGATGGAAAACAGTGTGTCACCCGGACGGACTACATACTGCCCGGTCGTCACTGTAGGACGCTGGGCCACCGCGTTGTTACGATCGACGACCCGCACGTTTTTCGATTTGGTGCTGGAGCAACCGACCAGCAAGGTGCTCAAGACAAGGCCAGTCACCAGGCGCTGAAAGCTCGTGTTACCCATACGCTGCGCAATGACTGTGAGACTCACCCGCCGCTCCCTTTGTGGTGGCTGAAAAATGTGGATGGCCGATTTCGGCCTGTAACGTCGCAAGTATAACGGGCGAATCCGGCTTTACCTTTAATGAAGCGTTATCGCCCGGCGCACACGTTTGCTCATGGATGATGAATTCCGTTTAAACAATCGGTGCCGCTGTAAGACAGGTGCACTCGCAAGGAATTCAGCGCCGAAAAACAAATGCTCAGGCCAGCGGCCCGTTGAGCAATGGCACAAAGCGAACCGCCCCGAGAACATGTCGCGAGAAGCCGTTTTCTTCGCGCACGATCAACATCAATTGCTGAACTTCGCCCGAGCCGACCGGTATGACCATTCGCCCGCCCGGTGCCAGCTGATCGAGCAGCGCCTGCGGAACATCGGTCGCCACGGCCGTCACGATGATGCCGTTATAAGGCGCCAGTGCCGGCCAGCCTTCCCAGCCATCGCCCCAGCGGAACACCACGTTACGCAGGTTGAGTTCAACCAGCCTTTCCTTGGCCCGGTCCTGCAGCACCTTGATCCGCTCGACGGAGAACACCCGCTCGACCAGTTGCGATAACACCGCCGTCTGGTAGCCGGAACCGGTACCGATCTCCAGCACTTTGTCCAGCGGACCCGCTTCGAGCAATAACTCGCTCATGCGCGCCACCATATAAGGCTGGGAGATGGTCTGGTTGTGGCCGATCGGCAGCGCAGTGTCTTCATAGGCACGGTGCGCCAGCGCTTCGTCGACGAAGAGATGGCGCGGCGTGCGACGGATCACTTCCAGCACACTGGCGTTGGACAAGCCTTCTTCATAGAGACGCTGGATCAGGCGTTCACGGGTTCGCTGGGAGGTCATCCCGATGCCGCTGCGCAACCGGTCGTCTTGTTCACGAGCCATCAGTCGAGCCCCTCCAGCCAGCCGTCGAGACTTCTGAACGCATCATTGAAGGTGCGATCGAGCATCAACGGAGTGATGGAAACATAACCCTGCATCACTGCATGGAAATCGGTGCCCGGCCCGCCGTCCTCTGCGTCTCCCGCGGCGGCGATCCAGTAACCGGCCTTGCCACGGGGATCGACCACTTTCATCGGCGCCGCCGCACGGGCGCGGTGCCCGAGGCGGGTCAATTGAATGCCGCGAATGTGATCGACAGGCAGGTTGGGAATGTTCACGTTCAGTACCGTGCGCGGTGGCAGATCGAGCCCCGCGTGGGCCTGGACCAGCTTGCGCGCAAAGTGGGCGGCCGTGGGCAGATTCTCCACTTGCCGGGAAACCAGCGAAAAGGCAAACGATGGGCGTTCGAGAAAACGACCCTCGAGGGCCGCCGCCACCGTTCCGGAATACAACACGTCGTCACCCAGGTTGGCGCCGAGGTTGATGCCCGAAACCACCATGTCCGGCTCGCGCTCCAGCAGGCCGTTGAGCCCCAGATGCACGCAGTCGGTGGGCGTACCGTTGAGACTGATGAAGCCATTGTCCAGGTATTGCGGGTGCAGTGGACGATCCAGCGTCAGCGAACTGCTGGCGCCGCTTTTGTCCTGCTCCGGGGCGATAACCACGCATTCGGTGTAATCCGCCAGCGCAGCGTAAAGCGCGGCGAGACCGGGTGCGGTTACCCCATCATCGTTTGAAATCAGAATACGCATGGGCTGTCCGTCTGCCCCACCGGCACCAGATCAACGAGTTCGCGCACCAATGCGGTGGCGAAGCATCCGGCCGGGAGGACGAATTCCAGTTGCAGAATGTCAGGCTCGGGATAATGCCACGTCAACCCGCCAATGGGCAGCCGCAGGATGCGACGTTCGTGGCTCATACCGGCATTAATCAACCAATCGCGCAGATCCGTTTCGCGTGCGGCGATCGCCTGCTCCAGATCATGGACAGCACCGGCGGCCGGTGAGTCACCTTCCCCCCACTGCGGACCGGTCGGATGCAAATCGAGAATCGCCAGGCGCGGATCGCTGCACTCGGCTTCACCTGCCGGGAAAAAGCTGCGGCTGTCGGTGAACGCCAGCAGATCGCCGACCTGGGCGCGCTGCCAGGTGCCATCGGCAACGCGCGCCGCCAGCACCTGATTGAACAGGTAACTGCGTGCAGCCGACAGCAGGCGCGAACGTACATTGCGCTGCTCCGGCAGGGCCTTGCGCGCCGCCCATGAACGGGCATCGGCGACGTTGCCGCCATCATGGCCGAAACGCTGGGCGCCGAAGTAGTTCGGGATACCTTGCCGGGCGATCTGTTGCAGGCGTTCGTCAATGGCAGCCTTGTCGCCATTGAATTGAGTCAGGCGCAAGGTAAAACCGTTTGCCGAATGCGCACCGCGTTGCAGCTTGCGCTTGTGACGGGTGGTCTTGAGGATCTTCAGCGTGTCGTTTTCCGCTGCCGACAGATCCGGATCGGCCTTGCCCGGCAGTTGCACGCTGAACCACTGGCGAGTCAGTGCCTGACGGTCTTTCAGACCGGCATAGCTGACCGTGCGCAGCGGCACGCCGGCTGCCCTGGCGATACGTCGTGCGGCCTCTTCAGTGTTCAGGCCGCGCTTTTCCACCCAGATCCACAGATGCTCGCCGTCACCGCTGAACGGAATGTCGAGCACCTCATCGACCTGGAAATCTTCGGCGATGGCTTTCAGCACTGCGGTGCCGAGGACGTCGCCATAGGCCCGCGGGCCGAGCAGTTGCCGTTCGTTCATGCGCGCAGCAACAAGGCAACGGAATGCACGGCGATGCCTTCTTCGCGACCGACGAAACCAAGCTTCTCGGTGGTGGTGGCTTTCACGTTCACTTGATCCAGTTCTATTTGCAGGTCCGCGGCAATCAGCGCACGCATGGATTCGATATGGGGCGCCATTTTCGGTGCCTGAGCGACGATGGTGTTGTCGACGTTGCCGACTTTCCAGCCTTTGGCGTGGATCAGAC
Organism: Pseudomonas sp. KCJK9016; assembly: GCF_046231795.1. Lineage (NCBI taxonomy): Bacteria > Pseudomonadati > Pseudomonadota > Gammaproteobacteria > Pseudomonadales > Pseudomonadaceae > Pseudomonas > Pseudomonas sp. KCJK9016. Next base: position 19,302 of record NZ_JBJJMM010000013.1, read on the forward strand.
TGACCACATGACGCAACAGCACACGGCTGTCGGCGCCCTTGAATTGCGGGTCGGTGTCCGGGAAATGCTTGCCGATATCACCCAGCGCCGCCGCGCCGAGCAGGGCGTCGCTCAAGGCATGCAGCAGGACGTCACCGTCGGAGTGAGCGAGCAGCCCGAAGCCGTGTGCGATTCGCACGCCGCCCAGAGTAATGAAATCGCCTTCAGCGAAACGGTGCACATCATAGCCGTGGCCAATACGCATAAAAAAACGCCCCGAATTTTGTCAGGGCGTGATTCTACCTGCTTTGTCAGGCGTTAGGCGCCTAGAGCGCGTGCGTGATGCTGCAAGTGGTCGTCAATGAAGCTCGCAATGAAGAAATAGCTGTGGTCGTAGCCCGGTTGCAGGCGCAATGTCAGCGGATGTCCCGCCTGTTTTGCCGCTTGTTGCAGGGCTTCGGGCTTGAGCTGAGTGGCGAGGAAATCGTCGCGGTCACCCTGATCGACCAGCAATGGCAGTTTCTCGTCGGCCTCGGCAATCAGCGCACAGGCATCCCACTCGCGCCACTTCGAACGGTCTTCGCCCAGATAACGGGTGAATGCCTTCTGCCCCCACGGGCAATCCATCGGGTTGTTGATCGGCGAAAACGCGGACACTGACCGGTAGCGCCCCGGATTGCGCAATGCGCATACCAATGCGCCGTGCCCGCCCATGGAGTGACCGCTGATGCTGCGCTTTTCCGAAGCCGGGAAATGCGCCTCAACCAGTGAAGGCAATTCCTGCACGACATAGTCATGCATCCGATAATGCCGCGACCAAGGCTCCTGCGTGGCATTCACATAGAACCCGGCACCGAGACCGAAATCCCATGCGCCATCCGGATCACCCGGTACATCCGGGCCACGCGGGCTGGTGTCCGGCGCCACAATGATCAGGCCGAGTTCGGCCGCCATGCGCATCGCGCCGGCTTTCTGCATGAAGTTCTCGTCCGTGCAGGTCAGGCCCGACAGCCAATACAGCACCGGCAACTTGCCGCCCTGCTCTGCCTGCGGCGGCAGGTACACGGCGAACACCATGTCGCAGCCCAGCACCTCGGAGCGATGCCGATAGCGTTTGTGCCAGCCGCCGAAACTTTTCTGACAGGAGATGTTTTCCAGATTCATGTAGGACTCCTACGCAACCACGGCTGCACACTGGCAACCGTGGCATCGCGATTGATCAGAAATGAATGACGGTGCGGATGCTCTTGCCTTCGTGCATCAGATCGAAGGCCTTGTTGATGTCTTCCAGGCCCATGGTGTGGGTGATGAAGGTATCCAGCGGGATTTCGCCGCTCTGCGCCATGTCGACATAGCTTGGCAATTCGGTACGGCCACGCACGCCGCCAAACGCCGAACCGCGCCAGACACGACCGGTCACCAGCTGGAACGGACGGGTGGCGATTTCCTGGCCGGCACCGGCGACACCGATGATCACCGACTCGCCCCAACCTTTATGGCAGCACTCGAGGGCTGCGCGCATCAGTTGCACGTTGCCGATGCATTCGAAGGAGAAGTCGACACCGCCATCGGTCATGTCGACGATCACTTCCTGGATCGGACGATCGAAATCTTTCGGATTCACACAGTCGGTAGCCCCCAGTTGCCTGGCGATTTCAAACTTGGCCGGGTTGATGTCGATGGCAATGATGCGCGAGGCCTTGGCCTTTACCGCGCCAATCACCGCCGACAGACCGATGCCGCCGAGACCGAAGATGGCCACGGTGTCGCCCGGTTTGACCTTGGCGGTGTTGATCACAGCACCGATACCGGTGGTCACGCCGCAACCGAGCAGGCAAACCTTTTCCAGCGGCGCATCCTTGGAGATTTTCGCCACCGAGATTTCCGGCAGCACGGTGTACTCGGAGAAGGTCGAAGTACCCATGTAGTGGAAAATCGTTTGGCCCTTGTAGGAAAAACGCGAAGTGCCATCCGGCATCAGGCCTTTACCCTGAGTGGCGCGAATCGCCTGGCACAGGTTGGTCTTGCCCGACTTGCAGAATTTGCACTGGCCGCATTCCGGGGTGTACAGCGGGATCACGTGGTCGCCGACAGCGACCGAGGTCACGCCCTCGCCGATCGCTTCGACGATGGCGCCCCCTTCATGACCGAGGATCGACGGGAAGATACCTTCCGGATCAGCACCGGACAGGGTGTAGGCGTCAGTGTGGCAAACCCCGGAAGCCACCACGCGCAGCAACACTTCACCGGCCTTGGGCATGGCGACATCCACTTCTACGATTTCCAGCGGCTTCTTGGCCTCGAAGGCAACGGCGGCGCGGGACTTGATCATGCTGACTCTCCAGTGAATCCATTGAATAAAAAACCAGATCGCCAGTGTAGTTCAGCGTCTATTGATGAATAATCCGGACAAAAGCAAAACATTATTGCCACACAGGGATAATCCCGATGTCCGAGAACCGCTGGGAAGGCATCGACGAGTTCGTCGCCGTTGCCGAATGCAGTCAGTTCACCGCCGCTGCCGAACGCCTGGGCGTTTCTTCCTCACATATCAGCCGTCAAATCGTACGACTGGAAGAGCGTTTACAGACGCGCCTGCTGTACCGAAGCACCCGTAGAGTGACGCTGACGGAGGCCGGTCAGACTTTTCTGCAACATTGTCAGCGTCTGCAGGATGGTCGCGAAGAAGCGTTGCGCGCGGTCGGCGACCTGACCAGCGAACCCAAAGGCATGCTGCGTATGACTTGCGCCGTGGCGTATGGCGAGCGCTTCATCGTGCCGCTGGTGACCCGGTTCATGGGGCACTACCCACAACTGCGCATCGATATCGAGTTGACCAACCGGCAACTCGATCTGGTCCATGAAGGGCTGGATCTGGCGATCCGTCTCGGGCGTCTTCAGGATTCCCGATTGGTGGCAACCCGACTGGCACCACGACGCATGTATCTTTGCGCGTCGCCGTCCTACCTCGAACGGTACGGTCGACCACACAGTTTGTCGGAACTGAGCCGACACAACTGCCTGATCGGCAGCTCGGATATCTGGCAGCTGGAGCAGAACGGGCGGGAATTTTCCCAGCGGGTGCAGGGAAACTGGCGTTGCAACAGTGGGCAAGCGGTGCTGGATGCGGCGCTACAAGGCGTCGGTCTGTGTCAGTTGCCGGATTATTACGTGCTGGAGCATCTGCACAGCGGCGCGCTGATTTCGCTGCTGGAGGCGCATCAACCGCCGAACACGGCGGTGTGGGCGTTGTATCCACAACAACGGCACTTGTCGCCGAAGGTGCGCAAGCTGGTGGATTTTCTCAAGGAGGGTCTGGCCGAACAGCCGGAGTACCGGATTTAACGACGGTTGGCCCATCGCTGGCGCAACCATTCCAGGTCTTCCGGACGGGTGACTTTCAGGTTATCCGAACGGCCCTCGATCAGACGCGGCGCCATGCCGGCCCACTCCATCGCCGAAGCTTCATCAGTAATGACCGCATCGGCGACCAGACTGTCCGCCAATGCGCGGTGCAGTGCGCCGAGGCGGAACATCTGCGGCGTGTACGCCTGCCAGATCACGCTGCGGTCCACGGTTTCGACCACACGACCGTGCTTGTCGACCCGCTTCAGGGTGTCGCGCGCCGGCACGGCCAGCAAACCGCCTACCGGATCGTTTGCCAGCTCGGCGAGCAACTTGTCCAGATCGTCACGGCTCAGATTCGGTCGTGCCGCATCGTGCACCAACACCCAATCCTCATCGTCGGCACCTTGCGCGTGCAAATGCAGCAAGGCGTTGAGCACCGAACCGGAACGCTCGGCGCCACCCTCGACCCGTTGAATTCGCGGATCGCTGGCGCTGGCCAGGTCCGGCCAATAAGGATCATCGACAGCCAGACTGACCACCAGCCCTTTGAGGCTCGGGTGATCGAGGAAACAGCCGAGGCTGTGTTCGAGAATTGTGCGCCCGCCCAGTTGCAGATATTGCTTGGGACGGTCCGCGGCCATACGGGCACCGACGCCCGCGGCAGGAATCACGGCCCAGAAGGCCGGCAGGGAATCGATCATTGGGCCAACTGGTAAAGGGTTTCGCCGTCCTTGACCATGCCCAGCTCGTGACGAGCGCGCTCTTCAACGGTCTCCATGCCTTTCTTCAACTCGCTGACTTCAGCGTCCATCACCCGGTTGCGCTCCAGCAAGGCTTCGTTCTCGGCGTGTTGATCAGCGATCTGCTGATTCAGTTCGGCAACTTGCGCCAGACTGCCATTGCCCACCCACAGGCGGTACTGCAGACCGGCCAGCAGCAAGAGCAAGACGAGAAACAACCAGTAAGGACTGCGCATCGAATATCAGGTATCCAGTGAAAAAAGACAGCCACGCAAAAACTTTGAAGCATCTGATAGCACGAAGCCTGGAATATCCAGGCTTGTGCATATAAGGCATCAGATTAGTGGCAAATCCATCGCTGTCACGACTTTTCCGACACAATCCGGTGTCTTTCTATCATTTACTGCTCAGCCGCGAAACTCGGAGCGGCCGTTGTACTTGGCCTTGCCATTCAACTGCTCTTCGATACGCAGCAGTTGGTTGTACTTGGAAACGCGGTCGGAACGGCACAGCGAGCCGGTCTTGATCTGGCCAGCCGAGGTGCCCACGGCCAGGTCGGCGATGGTCGAATCTTCGGTTTCGCCCGAGCGGTGCGAGATCACGGCAGTGTAACCGGCAGCCTTGGCCATCTGGATGGCTTCCAGGGTTTCGGTCAGGGAGCCGATCTGGTTGAACTTGATCAGGATCGAGTTGGCGATCTTCTTGTCGATGCCTTCTTTCAGGATCTTGGTATTGGTCACGAACAGGTCGTCGCCGACCAGTTGCACCTTGTCGCCGATCTTGTCGGTGAGGATCTTCCAGCCAGCCCAGTCGGACTCGTCCAGGCCGTCTTCGATGGAGATGATCGGGAAGCGCTCGGTCAGACCTTTCAGGTAATCGGCGAAACCTTCGGCGTCGAAGGACTTGCCTTCGCCGGAAAGGTTGTACTTGCCGTCTTCGAAGAACTCGCTGGCGGCGCAGTCCAGGGCCAGGGTCACGTCGGTGCCCAGCTTGTAGCCAGCGTTGGCGACAGCTTCGGCGATCGCCGACAGGGCGTCTTCGTTGGACGACAGGTTAGGCGCGAAACCACCTTCGTCACCCACGGCGGTGTTCAGGCCACGAGCCTTCAGAACAGCTTTCAGGTGATGGAAAATCTCGGTGCCCATGCGCAGACCTTCCGAGAAAGTCTTGGCGCCGACCGGCTGAACCATGAACTCCTGGATGTCGACGTTGTTGTCGGCGTGTTCGCCACCGTTGATGATGTTCATCATTGGAACCGGCATCGAGTACACACCCGGGGTGCCGTTCAGGTTGGCGATGTGTGCGTACAGCGGCAGGTCCTGATCCTGTGCAGCTGCCTTGGCCGCGGCCAGGGAAACGGCGAGGATGGCGTTGGCGCCCAGGTTCGCCTTGTTTTCGGTACCGTCGAGCTTGATCATCGCGTGATCCAGGGCTTTCTGGTCGCTTGGGTCGGTGCCCAGCAGCAGATCGCGGATCGGACCGTTGATGTTGGCTACCGCCTTGAGCACGCCCTTGCCCAGGTAACGGCTCTTGTCGCCATCACGCAGCTCGAGCGCTTCACGCGAGCCAGTGGATGCACCGGACGGCGCGCAGGCGCTGCCGATGATGCCGTTGTCGAGAAGCACGTCCGCTTCCACGGTGGGATTGCCACGGGAGTCGAGAACTTCACGACCTTTGATGTCGACGATTTTTGCCATTGTTGTAAACACTCCAAAGTTGACGAAAACGACGCAGCTAGAGGAAATCTTTTGACCGTCGGCAAGTGGTTTACAGCGGGCAGCTTGCAGACGACAACGCTCATGCCCGAGGGCATGAGCGACAAATCGTGCGGTACTTTACCGGAGAATTGAGGTTTACGCGGTTTCTACCGTCGGAAAACTCTTCACCAGTTCGTCCAGGGCTTTGAGCTGGGCCAGGAATGGCTCCAGTTTGTCCAGGCGCAAGGCGCAAGGGCCGTCGCATTTGGCGTTGTCCGGATCCGGGTGAGCTTCGAGGAACAGACCCGCCAGCGACTGGCTCATGCCTGCCTTGGCCAGGTCGGTGACCTGGGCGCGACGACCGCCGGCGGAGTCGGAACGTCCGCCAGGCATTTGCAGCGAATGGGTCACGTCGAAGAATACCGGGTACTCGAACTGCTTCATGATGCCGAAGCCGAGCATGTCGACCACGAGGTTGTTGTAGCCGAAGCTCGAACCCCGCTCGCAGAGGATCAACTGATCATTACCCGCTTCCACGCACTTGTTCAGGATGTGCTTCATTTCCTGAGGCGCGAGGAACTGGGCTTTCTTGATGTTGATCACCGCACCGGTTTTCGCCATCGCCACGACCAGATCGGTCTGGCGCGACAGGAAGGCCGGCAGCTGGATGATGTCGCAGACTTCGGCGACGACCGCGGCCTGGTCAGGCTCGTGGACGTCGGTGATGATCGGTACGCCGAAGGCTTGTTTGATGTCCTGGAAGATGCGCATGCCCTCTTCCAGGCCAGGACCGCGATAGGAGGTCACAGAAGAACGGTTGGCCTTGTCGAAACTGGCCTTGAACACGTAAGGGATACCGAGCTTCTCGGTGACCTTCACATACTCTTCGCAAACCTGCATGGCCATGTCACGGCTTTCCAGCACGTTCATGCCGCCGAACAGCACCATGGGTTTGTCGTTGGCAATCTCGATGTCGCCGACGCGGATGATCTTCTGTGCCATCGGGTTACGCCTTCTTCTGGTGTTGAGCCAACGCTGCTTTCACGAAACCGCTGAACAGCGGGTGACCGTCACGTGGCGTCGAGGTGAATTCCGGGTGGAACTGGCAAGCGACGAACCATGGATGATCCGGAGCCTCGACCACTTCAACCAGCGCTGCATCGGAAGAACGACCGGAGATCTTCAGGCCGGCCTCGATGATTTGCGGCAGCAGGTTGTTGTTCACTTCGTAACGGTGACGGTGACGCTCGACAATCACATCCTTGCCGTAGCAGTCATGTACCCTGGAGCCGGGTTCGAGCAGGCATTCCTGAGCGCCGAGGCGCATGGTGCCGCCCAGATCGGACGCTTCGGTACGCACCTCGACGGCACCGGTGGCGTCTGCCCACTCGGTGATCAGACCCACGACCGGATGACCGCTGGCGCGATCGAACTCGGTGGAGTTGGCGTCTTTCCAGCCCAGCACGTTACGGGCGAACTCGATGACCGCCACTTGCATGCCCAGGCAGATACCCAGATACGGAACCTTGTTTTCGCGAGCGTACTGAACGGCAGTGATCTTGCCTTCCACGCCACGCAGACCGAAGCCGCCCGGTACGAGGATCGCGTCGGCACCTTCCAGCAGCGCAGTGCCCTGGTTCTCGATGTCTTCGGAATCGATGTAACGCAGGTTGACCTTGGTGCGGTTGGTAATGCCGGCATGACTCATCGCTTCGATCAGCGACTTGTAGGCATCCAGCAATTCCATGTACTTGCCGACCATCGCGATGGTGACTTCGTGCTCCGGATTGAGCTTGGCATCGACGACCTTTTCCCATTCGGACAGGTCGGCGCCATTGCATTGCAGGCCAAAACGCTCGACGACGAAGTCGTCCAGACCCTGGGCGTGCAGCACGGCCGGAATCTTGTAGATGGTGTCGACGTCTTCCAGGGAGATCACCGCACGCTCTTCAACGTTGGTGAACAGCGCGATCTTGCGACGCGACGACACATCCACCGGATGGTCGGAGCGGCAGATCAGCACGTCTGGCTGCAGGCCGATCGAACGCAGCTCTTTCACGGAGTGCTGGGTCGGCTTGGTCTTGGTCTCGCCAGCGGTGGCGATGTACGGAACCAGGGTCAGGTGCATCAGCATCGCCCGCTTGGAACCGACTTCCACACGCAGTTGACGGATGGCTTCGAGGAACGGTTGCGACTCGATGTCGCCAACGGTACCGCCGATTTCCACCAGTGCCACGTCGGCATCGCCGGCACCCTTGATGATGCGACGCTTGATTTCGTCGGTGATGTGCGGAATCACCTGGATGGTTGCACCCAGGTAGTCACCACGGCGCTCTTTGCGCAGCACGTGCTCGTAGACACGGCCGGTGGTGAAGTTGTTGTTCTGGGTCATGGTCGTGCGGATGAACCGCTCGTAGTGGCCCAGGTCCAGGTCGGTCTCGGCGCCGTCGTGGGTGACGAACACTTCACCGTGCTGGAACGGGCTCATGGTGCCCGGATCGACGTTGATGTACGGATCCAGCTTCAGCATGGTGACCTTAAGCCCCCGCGCCTCCAGGATGGCCGCCAATGAAGCCGATGCAATGCCTTTCCCCAAAGAAGAAACAACACCGCCCGTGACGAATATGTAGCGCGTCATGAAAAACCCTAGAAGTCTGCGTTAAAGCGGTCCGAGCCGCCGGGGAAAGCGAAGGAAGGCCGAAGCCCCCGATCACCTGCATTAATCACAGTGCACCTTTCAAAAAAACCGCCGCGTTGGGACAGACCGGAAGTGGAAACACCGGTACGTTGCTCGCTACACATTTTTTGGAATCGCCCAGCAAAGACTGCTTGGTAATCGGCAACTCCTGCAATTCAGGCGAATCCACAGAAGTTGTATCAAGAAGGGAGCGTAGTCTACCGGAATGCCCCCTTCATCTCAAACCTTGATCTTCGTCAGAAGGCTGCCAATGCAATCGCCAGCCCTCCAGCGCATTGCCATCGAGCCCCGGCAGGTTTGCCACGGCAAGCAATTCTTCACCGCGAAACAGCAGCGGCAATCTGCCACGCACAAAGGCCGGCACCGCGCGCTCATTGAGCAGACGCTTGAGATCACGATGACCGCGATCGGCCAGATGCATCACCTCACCGCCCTGCCGATAGCGGATATGCAGCGGCCCTACAGGAGTCTGACCGCTGAACATGACACGTCCGTTATCGGGCAAGCGTAGCGCCAGTGAAGGCTCGTGCCAGTCGCCGCAGACCACCGGCCTGAGCAACCATTGCCCACTGAGCCACCACAGACGACCGGCACTTCGGTGCAGTTCCCCATCCGCCAGACGCCAGACCGGAGCGGCATCGTTACCGGCATCCCGCAGATCATTCCAACCCGACCAGTGGTCGGTATCCGGCAGTCGGGTGAGCGGTTCAAGCCAGTGACTGAGCGCATTTCGCTGACGCGCATCAGACAACCTGGCAATGGCCGCGAACTCCAGTGATGGCAATCCCGGCCAGTCGAATGCACCGGGTACGCTCGCCTGAGCCAGATCGATCTGCGCCAGCTCATCGAGCAAACCCTGCGCCTCACGCAGATGCGCTGCACTGCGGGCCATGCTTGCCTGAGCCTGTGACCAGCGACCTGTCAGCAATGGCATGACCTGGTGACGCAAGTAATTGCGCGAGAACTGTCGATCCTGATTGGAAGGATCCTCGATCCAGCGCAATCCATGTGCCCGGGCGTAAGCCTCCAGTTCGGCACGCGGGATGTCGAGCAAGGGCCGAACCAGACTGCCCTGTCCCAACGCCCGTTGCGCCGGCATGCCGGACAGGCCACGCACGCCGGCACCTCGCAGCAGACGGAACAGCAGCGTTTCGGCCTGATCGTCGCGGTGCTGGCCGGTCAGCAACACATCATTGAGCTGAATCGCTGCACTGAATGCCGCGTAACGGGCATCCCGCGCCACACGCTCGAGGCTGGCGCCTTTTTGCACAGTCACGTGAGCGACCTGCAATGGAACGCCCAATCCGTCACAGACAGACCGACAATGCGCCGGCCACGCGTCGGCTGCAGCCTGAAGGCCGTGATGGACATGGAGGGCGCTTAGCGCCGGAAGGGATTCGGTTTTGGCGAGCGTTGTCAGAAGGTGTAGCAGGACGGTGGAGTCGAGTCCGCCGGAGAAAGCAATGCGCCAATGGGCAGCACCGAGCCAGGGCTTGAGATTGCGCAGAAGCCTGGAAGGCAAATCAATCGAGGGCTGACCCATTTTTCTACCTGTTCACAAACCAGATGTGGGAGCGGGCTTGCTCGCGAAAGCGGTGAAACAGCCAACACAGTTGTTGAATGTTACATCGCATTCGCGGGCAAGCCCGCTCCCACAGTGTTTTGCATCGATGGCCGAAACGGCTCGGCTTAGAGACCGTAGCTCATCAGACGATCGTAACGACGCTTGAGCAGCGTTTCGTTGTCGAACTTCTTCAGCATTTCCAGCTGCGAGTTCAGCTCGGCACGAATCGAAGCAGCAGCGGCAGCCGGATCGCGGTGAGCGCCGCCCAGAGGCTCGCTGATCACTTTGTCCACGATGCCCAGGCCTTTCAGGCGCTCGGCCGTGATACCCATGGCCTCAGCGGCATCCGCCGCCTTTTCTGCGGTTTTCCACAGAATCGAAGCACAGCCTTCCGGCGAGATCACCGAGTAGGTCGAGTATTGCAGCATGTTCAACTGATCGCAGACGCCGATTGCCAGCGCACCGCCGGAACCACCCTCACCGATCACGGTGGCGATGATCGGGGTTTTCAGGCGGGCCATGACGCGCAGGTTCCAGGCAATCGCTTCGCTCTGGTTGCGCTCTTCTGCGTCGATGCCCGGGTAGGCACCCGGGGTGTCGATGAAGGTCAGGATCGGCATTTTGAAGCGTTCGGCCATTTCCATCAGGCGGCAGGCCTTGCGGTAGCCTTCTGGACGCGGCATGCCGAAGTTGCGGCGGACTTTCTCGCGGACTTCGCGGCCCTTCTGGTGACCGATCACCATCACTGGCTGGTCTTCCAGACGTGCCACGCCACCCACGATGGCCGCGTCGTCGGAGAAGTGGCGGTCACCGTGCAGTTCGTCGAACTCGGTGAAGATGTGCTCGATGTAGTCCAGGGTATATGGACGTTTCGGGTGACGCGCCAGACGTGCGATCTGCCAGCTGGTCAGCTTGCCGAAAATGTCTTCGGTCAGCGTCTTGCTCTTGTCCTGCAGGCGGGAGATCTCATCGCCAATATTCAGCGAATTGTCATTACCGACCAAGCGCAACTCTTCGATCTTGGCTTGCAGGTCGGCGATCGGCTGTTCGAAATCCAGGAAATTCGGGTTCATAGGCGTCCGTCTTGGGGCGTGTCCCAAATGAGCTTGGGGCCGGCCGGTTGTCTATTCGCGCCCTACCTTAAGGGAGAGGCGCGCTGAGGTCGAGATTAAAAATTCAGGTTGCGGGCAGGCGGTCTGATCTCACCTGCCGGTCAACGGTATTGGAGGAAGACGTTGTCTCGCCCGAACTGGTCACGCAGGGCTTGAATCAAGGTATCCGCCGGATCGATCCGCCAGGTTTCTCCAAATTGCAGCAAAGTCTTCGCATCGGGACTGGTGTACTCCATGGTAATCGGGCACGCCCCGCGATGGCGCTTGAGCAAATCACCCAACCAGCGTAGCTGATCGCCCTTCAGGTCCTGGGTCTGCAATTTCAGACGCAGGCTTTCGGCCAGGTTGGTGCGTGCGTCTTCCATGCTCATGACCCGCTTGACCCGCAGCCGCAGGCCACCGGAGAAGTCGTCGTTGCTGACCTCGCCTTCGACCACCACCATCGCGTCGGTCTGCAACAGCGATTGCGCGGAGTGGAAGGCGTCGGCAAACAGCGACGCCTCGATCCGGCCGGAGCGGTCGTCGAGGGTGATGAAACCCATCTTGTCGCCTTTCTTGTTCTTCATCACCCGCAGGGCAATGATCATCCCCGCCACGGTCTGGGTATCCCGGGCCGGCTTCAGGTCAATGATGCGCTGACGGGCAAACCGGCGGATCTCACCTTCGTATTCGTCGATCGGATGGCCGGTCAGGTACAGGCCGAGGGTGTCCTTTTCGCCCTTGAGGCGTTCCTTGAGGGTCAGTTCCTTGGCCTTGCGATGCAGCGCGTAAACGTCTGCGTCTTCCTCGACGAACAACCCGCCAAACAAGTCGGCATGACCACTGTCTCGGGTGCGCGCAGTCTGTTCGGCCGACTTGATGGCTTCTTCCATCGCCGCCAGCAACACCGCACGATTGCGGTCGATATTGGCCTGATAAGCCTTTTGCTCGTCATGGAAGAACGGGCCGAGGCGATCCAGCGCGCCGCTGCGGATCAGGCCGTCCAGCGTGCGCTTGTTGATACGCTTGAGGTCGACACGGGCGCAGAAGTCGAACAGATCCTTGAACGGACCGTCCTGACGCGCCTCGGTGATCGCTTCCACCGGGCCCTCGCCGACGCCTTTGATCGCGCCAAGGCCATACACGATGCGGCCCTCATCGTTCACCGTGAACTTGAACTCCGAAGTGTTCACATCCGGCGCGTCGAGGCGCAGCTTCATCGTGCGCACTTCTTCGATCAAGGTCACGACCTTGTCGGTGTTGTGCATATCCGCCGACAGTACCGCGGCCATGAAGGGCGCCGGGTAGTGAGCCTTCAGCCAGGCGGTCTGGTACGAGACCAGGCCGTAGGCGGCAGAGTGAGACTTGTTGAAGCCGTAACCGGCGAATTTCTCTACCAGGTCGAAAATGTTACCGGCCAGATCCGCGTCGATGTTGTTCTTCGCGCAACCCTCGATGAAGCCGCCGCGTTGCTTGGCCATTTCCTCGGGTTTCTTTTTACCCATCGCCCGACGCAGCATGTCCGCACCACCGAGGGTGTAGCCGGCCATGACCTGGGCGATCTGCATCACCTGTTCCTGGTACAGGATGATGCCGTACGTCGGAGCCAGTACAGGCTGCAAGCCATCGTACTGGTAGTCCGGGTGCGGATAGGCAAGCTCGGCACGACCGTGCTTGCGGTTGATGAAGTCGTCCACCATGCCGGACTGCAGAGGGCCAGGGCGGAACAGCGCCACCAGTGCGATAAGGTCTTCGAGGCAGTCGGGCTTGAGCTTTTTGATCAGCTCTTTCATGCCACGGGATTCAAGCTGGAACACCGCAGTGGTTTCAGCCTTTTGCAGCAACTGATAGGTCGGCTTGTCATCCAGCGGGATGAACGCGATGTCCAGTGGCGGCTCGTTGACCTTGGCGCGGTCGCGGTTGATGGTTTTCAGCGCCCAGTCGATGATCGTCAGGGTCCGCAGACCGAGGAAGTCGAACTTCACCAGACCGGCGGCCTCGACGTCGTCCTTGTCGAACTGGGTCACCAGACCGTCGCCGGCCTCGTCGCAATAGATAGGCGAGAAGTCGGTCAGTTTGGTCGGCGCGATCACCACGCCACCGGCGTGCTTGCCGACGTTTCGCACCACGCCTTCGAGCTTGCGCGCCATCTCCCAGATTTCCGCCGCCTCTTCATCGACCTTGATGAAGTCGCGCAGGATTTCTTCCTGCTCGTAGGCTTTTTCCAGGGTCATGCCGACTTCGAACGGAATCATCTTCGACAGTCGATCGGCCAGGCCGAAGGATTTGCCCTGAGCCCGCGCCACGTCCCGCACCACAGCCTTTGCCGCCATGGAACCGAAGGTGATGATCTGGCTCACCGCATTGCGGCCGTACTTTTCGGCCACATAGTCGATCACCCGGTCGCGACCGTCCATGCAGAAGTCGACGTCGAAGTCGGGCATGGAAACCCGTTCCGGGTTGAGGAAACGTTCGAACAGCAGGTCATATTCCAGCGGATCGAGGTCGGTGATCTTCTGCACATAGGCCACCAGCGATCCGGCACCCGATCCCCGGCCCGGGCCCACCGGTACGCCGTTGTTCTTGGCCCACTGGATAAAGTCCATCACGATCAGGAAGTAACCGGGGAACCCCATCTGGATGATGATATCCAGCTCGAAATTCAGCCGGTCGACATAGACCTGACGCTTGGCCTCGTAGTCTTCGGTGGTCTCCCTGGGCAACAGAACCGCCAGACGCTCTTCCAGACCGTCGAACGACACTTTGCGAAAGTACTCGTCGATGGTCATGCCATCGGGAATCGGATAGTCGGGCAGGAAGTGCTTGCCCAGCTTCACGTCGATGTTGCAGCGCTTGGCGATCTCGACGGTGTTTTCCACCGCATCCGGCAAGTCGCTGAAGAGTTCGGCCATTTCCTCGGCGCTTTTCAGGTACTGCTGGTCGCTGTAGTTCTTCGAACGGCGCGGATCGTCGAGGGCACGGCCTTCACCGATGCAGACACGGGTTTCGTGAGCCTCGAAATCCTCCTGCTTGATGAAGCGCACATCGTTGGTGGCGACCAGCGGTGCGCCGAGCTTCTCGGCCAGGGCCACGGCGCCGTGCAGTTGTTCTTCGTCGTTGGGACGATTGGTGCGCTGGACTTCCAGATAGAAGCGATCCGGGAACACCGACATCCACTCGCGGGTCAGGGCCTCGGCCTCGGCGGGGTTGCCGCCGATCAACGCCATGCCGATCTCGCCCTCTTTCGCAGCGGACAGCATGATCAGCCCTTCATTGGCTTCGGCCACCCATTCGCGCTCGACAATGATCATGCCGTTGCGCTGACCGTCGATGAAGCCCCGGGAAATCAGTTCGGTCAGATTGCGATAGCCCTGGGCATTCATGACCAGCAGGCTGATCCGGCTCAATGGCCCGTCGGGATCCTTGTTCGACAGCCAGAGGTCGGCACCGCAGATCGGCTTGATCCCCGCAGCCATGGTGTTTTTATAGAACTTGACCAGCGAACACATGTTGTTCTGGTCGGTAACCGCAACCGCCGGCATGCCCATGCCGGTCAGGGCCTTGACCAGCGGCTTGATCCGCACCAGGCCGTCGATCAGGGAGTATTCAGTGTGCAGGCGTAGATGAACGAATGAAGCCGGCATAGTGATCCTGTCCAGTTACATAGAGACAACAAGGCCCGGATTGTACCGGGCCCGGAATAAAACATCAGCCTCGCCACTAGACCGGCGCGAGACCTTCCAGCGCTTCCCAGGCTTGCCGGACCGGAGCGAACGAGCGTCGGTGAATCGGCGTCGGCCCCAGGCGTGCCAGCGCCTCCAGATGAACGGGCGTCGGATAGCCCTTGTGGCCACCGATACCGTAACCCGGATAGATCAATTCAAACGCCGCCATCTCGCGGTCACGGCTGACCTTGGCCAGAATCGACGCCGCCGCAATGGCCGGCACCTTGCTGTCGCCCTTGACCACCGCCTCGGACCGCATGGGCAGTTTCGGGCAGCGGTTGCCATCGATCATCGCCAGTTTCGGCTGAATGTGCAGCCCGGCCACCGCGCGCTGCATCGCCAGCATGGTGGCATGCAGAATATTCAGTTCGTCGATCTCTTCGACTTCGGCGCGGGCGATGCACCAGCTCAGCGCCTTTTCGCAGATTTCGTCGTAGAGCTTTTCACGCCTGGCTTCGGTGAGCTTTTTCGAATCATTGAGGCCGAGAATCGGCCGGTTGGGATCGAGGATCACCGCCGCCGTGACGACCGCGCCACACAACGGGCCCCGACCGACTTCATCAACGCCGGCCACCAGTTCTTCGACTTCGGCGACCAGAGTGAAATCCAGGCCCATCTGCATGCTTGTCTTGCTCATCGTGTTTGACCGATCAGGTTCAGAACGGCGTCAGCCGCCTGATTCGAAGCGTCGAGACGCAGGGTGCGGTGGATCTCGTCGAAGCCGCGGGTCTGCTCTTCCCCACCGTCGATCAACGGCGCCAGGGTCTGGGCGAGCGCCTCGACCGTCGCATCATCCTGCAACAACTCCGGCACCAGCAAGCGCTGGGCCAACAGGTTCGGCAGGGAAACGTATGGACTCTTGACCATCCGCTTGAGAATCCAGAACGTCAGTGGTGCAAGCCGATACGCCACCACCATCGGGCGTTTGTACAGCAACGCTTCCAGCGTGGCAGTACCGGACGCGATCAGAACCGCGTTACACGCTGCCAGCGCCAGATGGGACTTGCCGTTGAGCAGGGTCACCGGCAGATCTCGGCCGACCAACAGTTCTTCGAGCTGGGCCCGACGCTCGGGGTTGGCACATGGAATGACGAAGCGCAAACCCGGACGCATGGCGCACAGGCGTTCGGCGGTATCGAGAAAAAGCGCCCCCAGACGACTGACTTCGCCGCCCCGGCTGCCCGGCATCAGGGCAACCAGCGGACCGTCCGGCAGCCCCAGTTCGGCCCGCGCTGCGGCTCGGTCGGCTTCCAGTGGAATGGTATCGGCCAGCGTATGGCCGACGAACCGCACCGGTACGCCCTTCTCTTCGTAAAACTTCGCCTCGAACGGCAACAGCGTGAGCATCAGGTCGCAGCCTTCGCGGATCTTCAGCACCCGCTTCTGCCGCCACGCCCATACGGACGGACTGACGTAATGCACGGTCTTGATTCCGGCCTGACGCAGCTTGAGTTCGATATTGAGGTTGAAGTCCGGGGCATCGATGCCAATGAAGGCGTCCGGTTTTTCGGCAATCAGCGTGGCGATCAGATCCTTGCGACGCTTGAGCAGTTCGCGCAGCCGCCCGAGAACCTCCACCAGCCCCATGACCGACAGGCGCTCCATGGGAAAGTAGGAATTCAGACCTTCGGCCTGCATCAAAGGACCGCCGACGCCGATGAACTCGACCGCCGGATGCTGCGCCTTGAGCGCGCGCATCAGGCCGGCGCCCAGAATATCGCCGGAAGCTTCACCCGCCACCAGCGCTATACGCAGACTGGCCATGATCAGCGGGTGATGCCGCGAGACGACGACTGGATGGAGTCGCGGAATACCGCGACTTCCGGGAACTGAGTGGCAGGTTCCGCCAGCTCGGCCAGCGCCTGCTCGACGGTCAGCCCCTGGCGGTACACCGTTTTATAGGCGCGGCGCAGGGCGTGAATGGCATCCTCGCTGAAGCCGCGACGACGCATGCCCTCGAAGTTCATGCTGCGAGCCTCGGCCGGGTTGCCGAATACCGTGACGAACGCCGGAACGTCCTTGCCGATGGCCGTGCCCATGCCGGAAAAGCTGTGGGCACCGATGTGGCAGTACTGGTGTACCAGGGTAAACCCCGACAGGATCGCCCAGTCATCAACGTGAACATGGCCGGCCAGTGCGGTGTTGTTGACCAGAATGCAGTGGTTGCCGATGACGCTGTCGTGACCGATGTGGGCATAAGCCATGATCAGGTTGTGATCGCCCAGGGTCGTTTCGGAACGGTCCTGGATCGTGCCACGGTGAATGGTCACACCTTCACGGATCACGTTGTGGTCGCCGATCACCAGACGGGTATCTTCGCCCTTGTACTTGAGGTCAGGCGTGTCTTCACCTACCGAAGAAAACTGGTAGATGCGGTTGTGCTTGCCGATTCGGGTCGGACCTTTGAGGATCACGTGGGGCCCGATCACTGTTCCCTCGCCGATTTCCACACCTGCGCCGACGATCGACCATGGGCCGACCTCGACACCTTCGGCCAGCACGGCCGAAGGATCGATGATTGCGCGAGGGTCAATCAAACTCATAGCTTGCGTTCCGCACAGATGATTTCAGCGGAGCAGACCGGCTTGCCATCGACCGAAGCCTGGCATTCGAATTTCCAGATCTGGCGTTTGCAACTGATGAATTTGGCTTCAAGGATCAACTGATCGCCCGGCAGCACCGGTTGACGGAAGCGCAGCTTGTCGGAGCCGACGAAATAGTAAAGGGTGCCATCGGCCGGCTTCACATCGAGCATCTTGAAACCGAGGATTCCGGCAGCCTGAGCCATCGCTTCGATAATCAGCACGCCCGGCATGATCGGGTGGGCCGGGAAGTGACCATTGAAGAACGGTTCGTTGATGCTGACATTCTTGTAGGCACGAATGCGCTTGCCTTCGGTATCCAGGTCCACTACCCGGTCCACCAGCAGGAACGGGTAACGGTGAGGCAGGTATTCGCGAATCTCGTTGATGTCCATCATTTCGGGGGGAAGCCTATGTAAAGATTGGGAGCGCGACTGATGCGCACTCCTCTAGCAAATCAAGGAGGCAGTCCAGAGGCCGTGCATACTTGATATGGAAATGGTATCAGCCTTCAGATGAAGCATTGCCGCCAGGGGTCACTTCCCCTGCGCGCTTTTCAAGCTGTTTCAAACGCCGTGCAAGATCATCGAGCTGACGGATGCGTGCCGCGCTTTTGCGCCATTCGGCAGCCGGTTGCATGGCTGTACCGGATGAGTAGGCACCTGGCTCGGTAATCGAGTGGGTCACCATCGTCATCCCGGTCAGGAAAACGTTGTCACAAATATCGATATGCCCCACCAGGCCGACACCGCCAGCGAGCATGCAGTGCTTGCCGATCTTCGTGCTGCCGGAAATTCCCACACAGGCCGCCATCGCAGTGTGATCGCCAACCTGGACGTTGTGGGCAATCTGAATCTGGTTGTCGAGCTTCACGCCATTGCCGATCACGGTATCGGCCAGGGCGCCGCGGTCGATGGCGGTATTCACGCCAATCTCAACATCGTCGCCGACGGTAACACCACCGATCTGGGCGATCTTCTGCCAGACGCCTTTCTCGTTGGCAAAGCCAAAGCCTTCACCGCCAAGCACTGCACCGGACTGGATCACTACACGTTTACCGATGCGTACGTCGTGATACAGCGTCACCCGTGGCGCCAGCCAGCCGCCCTCGCCGATTTCGCTGCGGGCACCGACAACGCAATGCGCACCGAGGGTCACACCGGCCCCGATCCGTGCGCCCGCTTCGATCACCACGAAAGGGCCGATGCTGGCAGTCGGATCAATCACGGCGTCCGGTGCGATGACCGCGCTCGGATGAATGCCGGCAGCGGATTTCGGTTTCGGATCGAACAGGTGGGAAATACGTGCGTAAGCGAGATAAGGATCCGGCACCACCAATGCATTACCGGCATAACCTTCCGCATCGGCCGCCTTGAGCAGCAATGCCGCTGCTTGCGAACCTGCCAGGTATTTTCGGTATTGAGGGTTTGCCAGAAAGCTCAACTGAGCTGGGCCAGCCTCCTGCAAGGTGGCCAGCCCAGTAATTTGCTGCTCGGGATCGCCACTCAGGGTGGCACCGAGGAACTCGGCCAACTGGCCGAGTTTGATAGTCACAGTCATGGGTTACTTCAGCTGGTTCATGCGCTCGATAACCTGGCGCGTGATGTCGTATTGAGGCTTGACGTCGATGACTGCGCCACGCTCGAACACCAGGTCATAGCCACCTTTCTTGATGACTTCTTCCACTGCGCTATCCAGTTTCGGCTTCAGTTGCTTGAGCATTTCGCGGTCAGCAACGGCTTTCGCTTCGTTCAGCTCCTTGGACTGGAACTGGAAGTCACGGGCCTTTTGCTTGAATTCCAGCTCCAGACGCTCACGCTCGCCCTGCTGCATCTTGTCGCCGCCTGCCATCAGGCGATCCTGAATACCCTTGGCGCTGCTTTCCAGCGTCTTGAGCTTGTTCAGCTGAGGACCGAACTTCTTCTCCGCATCCACGGCGTACTTCTTCGCAGCATCGGATTCCAGCAGCGCCATCTGATAGTTCAGAACAGCGATTTTCATGTCGGCGAACGCCGGGCCTGCCACCAGTACGGAGGCCAGGAGAACCAATTGAGTCAACTTACGCACGATGCACTCCTACAAAATCCATTGTCGTTGTCTTGGGTCAGACGCTTAGAACGTCTGACCGAGGGAGAATTGGAACACTTGAGTTTCAGCGTTATCCGGTTTCTTGATCGGTGTGGCCAACGCGAAGCTCAAAGGTCCCAGTGCGGTAACCCAGGTCACGCCAACACCGACGGAACTGGCCATGTTGCTCAGGCTGATGTCGTTGCATTGAGTGTTGGCCTTTGTACCGTCAGCGTTTGTGGTCGACTTGCAAGTCGAATCGAACACGTTACCGACGTCCCAGAATACCGACGTACGCAGCGAACGCTGGTCCTTCACGAACGGCAGCGGGAACAGCACCTCGACACCACCCTGGATCAACACGTTACCACCGAATGGCAGCGGGTCCTGATCGGGGTCGGCAATCGTACCAACGTTACCGGTAACTGCCTGTCCACGGCTCGGTGTACTGCGCGGGCCTAAGGTGCTGTCTTTAAAGCCGCGAACCGAGTTGAAACCACCAGCATAGTAGTTTTCATAGAACGGCAAGCCGTCGGTCGAACCGTAACCATCGCCATAACCCAGCTCGGTGTGCAGACGCAGGGTGTAGTTTTCGGTCAGTGGCTGGAACAGCTGGCCACGGTAATCCAGTTTGTAGAACGACAGATCGCTACCAGGAATGGTGGTTTCCAGGGTCAGGCTCTGGGAACGGCCACGGGTTGGCAGTACGCCCTTGTTCAGGGTCGACTCGGACCAGCCGGCCGACGCCTTGAAGTTCAGGTACTGATCGCCTTCCTGACGAACGAAGTCGAAGATTTCGTCAACGGTGTACTGACCGGTCTTGATCTTGTCCTGCTGAGCGGACAGACCGAAGGTCAGACGCGAAGTCTCGCTGATCGGATAACCGACGTTCACGCCGGCACCCAGGCTGTCTACCGCATAGCTGGCTACGTCGATGTTCAGATCTTTGTAGTCGGTGGTGCGATAGAACGCGTTGTAGCCCAGGCTCACGCCATCGGCGGTCCAGTAGGGGTCAACGTAGCCGAAGTTGTAGCGGCTCTGGTATTCACTGCGGGTCAGGCCGACGCTGACGCGGTTACCGGTACCCAGGAAGTTGTTCTGAGTGATGGAGCCACCGAGGATCAGACCGGCGCTCTGGGCGAAACCGACACTGGCGGTGATCGAACCGGAAGCCTGCTCCTCGACCGCATAGTTCACGTCAACCTGGTCATCGACACCCGGAACGGCCGGGGTCTCGACGTTGACTTCCTTGAAGAAGCCCAGACGCTCGAGACGGGTCTTGGACTGGTCGATCAGGTAGGTCGAAGCCCAGCCACCTTCCATCTGGCGCATTTCACGGCGCAGTACTTCGTCTTCGGACTTGGTATTGCCACGGAAGTTGATGCGGTTGACATAGGCGCGCTTGCCCGGATCGACGGCAAACAGGATGTCCACGGTGTGGTCATCGTCGTGCGGCTGCGGAACACCGTTGACGTTGGCGAAGGTATAGCCCTCGTTGCCCAGGCGACGAGTGATCAGTTCCGAAGTGGTGGTCATCAGCTTGCGCGAGAACACCTGGCCTTTCTGCACCAGCAACAGCGACTTGACCTGGTCTTCAGGAACTTTCAGATCGCCACTGAGCTTGACGTCACGAACGGTGTATTTCTCGCCTTCGTTGACGTTGATAGTGATATAGACGTGCTTCTTGTCCGGGGTGATGGAAACCTGGGTCGAAGCGATATCCATGTTGATATAGCCGCGATCCAGATAGTAGGAACGCAGACGCTCCAGGTCACCGGACAGCTTTTCACGGGCGTACTTGTCGTCGTTCTTGAAGAACGACAGCCAGTTGGTAGTTTTCAGTTCGAACAGGTCGACCAGGTCTTCTTCAGGGAAAACCGTGTTGCCGACCACGTTGATGTGCTGAATGGCAGCTACGGCGCCTTCGTTGATCTTCACTTTCAGGCCGACACGGTTACGCGGCTGCGATACCACTTCGGTATCGACGGTGGCCGAGTAACGGCCCTGTGCCACGTACTGACGCTGCAGCTCGTTACGCACACCTTCGAGGGTCGCACGCTGGAAGATCTCGCCTTCCGCCAGACCGGACTGCTTGAGCCCCTTCATCAGGTCTTCGGTGGAGATCGCCTTGTTGCCTTCGATTTCGATGCTCGCGACCGACGGGCGTTCGACGACCGTGATCACCAGAACATTGCCTTCGCGGCCCAGCTGGATATCTTGAAAGAAACCGGTTTTGAACAACGCACGAGTGGATTCCACCAGGCGACGGTCATCCGCCTGCTCGCCGACGTTCAACGGCAAGGCACCAAAAACGCTACCCGCGGAGACCCGCTGGAGGCCATTGACGCGAATATCAGAGATAGTGAAGGACTCGGCGTGAACTTCGGCGATCATCAATGCGGTGAGAACCGCAGTTAGCAGCAGACGTTTCATGAAGTCCTTTCTTATTCCAACTGGCAATAAACAAACTGCCGCAAAATGCGGCAGATTCGCGATTCAGCGAAGCGTTACAGGCGACCCAGGTCGTTGACCAGAGCAAGCAACATCACTCCGACCACCAAACTGATACCGATCTGTATCCCCCAACCTTGCACCCGATCCGACAAGGGACGACCACGCGCCCACTCGATCAGATAAAACAACAGATGCCCCCCATCCAGTACGGGAATGGGCAGCAAATTCAGAACCCCCAGGCTAATACTCAGATAAGCAAGGAAATTCAGGAAATCAGCAACGCCCGACTGGGCAGAAGCGCCCGCCACTTTAGCAATGGTTATCGGTCCACTCAAGTTTTTTACCGAGAGCTCGCCGAACAGCATTTTCTTCAGTGAATCCAGCGTCAGGACGCTCATGCTCCACGTGCGACGGGCCCCCTCGCCAATCGCGGCCAGGGGACCGTAACTGACTTCCCGGATCATTTCCGGTGGCCAATCGACCGCCTTCACCCCCGCCCCCAGATAACCGCTTGGCGACTTGGCCTCGCCGCGCGCAGCCAGCGTCACCGGGACGTCGATTTGAGCACCATCGCGCTCGACATGCAGCATGATTCTGGTATCAGGACGCGTACGTACCGTGTCGACCACTTGCTGCCAGTCATCCAGCGCCTTGCCATCCAGAGCCAAAAGACGATCACCGGTTTTCAACCCGGCCGCCTGGGCCGGACCTTTCGGGTCAAGCTCGGCAAGCACTGGCGGCAGTGCCGGACGCCACGGACGAATACCCAGCGAACGAATGGGGTCAGGCTCCTCTGCCCCTTTCAGCCAATGATCCAGCACAAGCTCGCGCGGCGAATCAGCGGTGGAACCCTGTTCGCGCACCAGCACATGCAGCGAACCGCTTTCCCCCAGACGACGTACCAGCTGCAGATTGACAGCAGCCCAGCCGGAAGTCGGTTCGCCGTCGATGGCAATGATTTCCTGGCCCGCCCCCAGCCCGGCCTTCGCCGCGATACTGCCGGACTCGACCGCACCGATGACCGGCCGCACCTGCTGGCTGCCCAGCATGGCCAGAACCCAGAAGAACGCCAGGGCCAGCAGAAAGTTGGCAACCGGGCCGGCGGCGACGATGGCAATGCGCTGACGAACGGATTTGCGGTTGAATGACCGATGGAGCTGATCGGCGGGCACTTCGCCTTCGCGCTCATCCAGCATCTTGACGTAACCGCCCAGCGGAATGGCGGCGACGACAAACTCGGTTCCCTGCTTGTCGTGCCAACGCAGCAAGGGCATGCCGAAACCCACGGAAAAACGCAGAACCTTGACGCCACAGCGACGCGCGACCCAGAAATGGCCGAATTCGTGAAAGGTGACCAGCACACCCAGGGCGATCAGGGTGCCGGCAATCATATAGAGCGCGCTCATCTACTTTCTCCGCAATCCTGTTCCGTTTCGCGTGATGCCGTATGCCCTCTTCAGAGCTATCGACCGTGGCGAGTCAGCCATTGGCCGGCCAGCCTGCGAGCCGCCGCGTCCGCCGCAAATACCGCATCGAGATCATTCAGAGCAACCACCGGCTCGAGATTCAACACTTCCTCGATGATACTCGCGATTTCAAGGTAGCGAACCCGCCCCTCAAGAAACGCTGCCACTGCCACCTCGTTTGCGGCATTAAGCATCGCTGGCGCGCTGTTGCCCGCCTCGGCGGCCTGGCGTGCCAGACGCAGGCAGGGAAACCGCTCTTCATCGGGCGCCTCGAAATCCAGCCGCGCGATGGCAAACAGGTCCAGCGGTGCCACACCCGAATCGATGCGCTCAGGCCAGGCCAGCGCATTGGCGATCGGGGTACGCATATCGGGATTGCCCAACTGCGCCAGTACCGAGCCGTCCACGTAATCGACCAGAGAATGAATCACGCTCTGCGGGTGAATCACCACCTCGACTTGCGACGGCCGGGCATCGAACAGCCAGCAGGCCTCGATCAATTCGAGCCCCTTGTTCATCATGCTGGCCGAATCCACGGAAATCTTGCGCCCCATGGACCAGTTCGGATGAGCGCAGGCCTGATCGGGTGAAACATGCGCCAGTTCGGCCATCGGCGTCTGCCGGAAGGGACCGCCAGAGGCTGTCAGCAAAATCCGACGCACACCGACCGAACTCAAACCGCGAGAAAAATCCTGCGGCATGCACTGGAAAATCGCATTGTGTTCGCTGTCGATAGGCAGCAGGACCGAGCCGCTCTTGCGCACGGCCTCCATGAACAGAGCGCCGGACATCACCAGCGCTTCCTTGTTGGCCAGAAGAATTTTCTTGCCGGCCTCGACAGCCGCCAGGGTCGGACGCAGACCGGCAGCGCCGACAATGGCGGCCATCACGGCATCCACCTCGGGAGCAGACGCGATCTGGCACAGACCGTCCTCACCCACCAGCACGCGCGTCGGCAGTCCGGCGGCACGCAAGTCATCCTGCAAGCCGCGGGCTGCGGCGATTTCCGGCACCACCGCAAATTGCGGCACATGGCGCACGCACAAGGCCAACAGCTCGCTCATCCGCGAGAAGCCACTCAAGGCGAAAACCTGATAACGCTCGGGATGACGAGCAATGACATCCAGAGTGCTCAGGCCAATCGATCCGGTCGCCCCCAGAACGGTAATCTGTTGCGGGCGGCTCACGGTGCCGACATCCACAGCAATACCGCGAATACCGGAATCGCCGCCGTCAGACTGTCGATACGATCCAGTACGCCGCCATGGCCCGGCAGCAGATTACTGCTGTCCTTGATGCCGGACTGACGCTTGAACATGCTTTCCGTCAGGTCACCCACCACGGAAATGAACACGATCAGCGCCGCACCGATCAAGCCCTTGAACAATTGGGCCACCGTCCAGTCACGAAACAGTGCGACCAGCGTGGTAATCACCAGGCTCAACGCCAGGCCGCCATACACGCCCTCCCAGCTTTTGCCGGGACTGACTTGCGGGGCCAGCTTGCGCTTGCCGAACGCGCGACCGGAGAAATAGGCACCGATATCGGCCCCCCAGACCAGCACCATCACGGCCAGGATCTGCAGGTTACCCAACTGGTTTTGCTTGATGTAGACCAGCCCTTGCCAGGCCGGCAGGAGAATCAGCAGGCCGATCACCAGCTTGCTCGCGGCACTGGCCCAGCGCTCGCTGGAGCGCGGATAGGTCAGCACCAGCCAGGTCGCCACCGCCCACCAGATCACCGAAGCACCGAGCACCCAGGGTGCCAGCCCCGGCAGGATATACATGACGAACAGCATCAGTGCGACGACCGCCGCATAACCAACACGAAACGATTGCGCAGTGAAACCGGCCAGGCGCGCCCATTCCCAGGCACCCAGACTGACAACCAGACCGATGAACAGCGCAAAGCCCGAACCTTCGAGCAGGAAAAATCCGCCCAGAGCGATCGGCAGCAGGATCAGCGCAGTGATGATTCGTTGTTTAAGCATTAAACCCGGGCTCCAGCTTCGACCTGCTCGCTCGTTTTACCGAAACGACGCTGACGCGAAGCGAAATCGGCCAGCGCATTGCGCATGGCATCGTGTTTGAAGTCCGGCCAGAACAGGTCGGAGAAGTACAACTCGGCATAAGCCAGCTGCCACAGCAGGAAGTTGCTGATGCGGTGCTCGCCGCCCGTGCGGATACACAGATCCGGCAACGGCAGATCGCCGGTCGCCAGGCAGGCTTGCAGCAGATCAGGCGTGATGTCTTCCGGCCGCAGGTGTCCTGCCTGAACCTCACGGGCCAGACGCTGCGCAGCTTGCGCGATATCCCACTGACCACCGTAGTTGGCAGCGATCTGCAGGATGAATCGATTGCTTCCTGCAGTCATGGCCTCCGCTTCGCGCATGGCGGCCTGAAGCTCGGGATGGAAACGCGAGCGGTCACCGATGATGCGCAGGCTGATGTTGTTGTCGTTGAGGCGCTTGGCCTCACGACGCAGTGCCTTGAAGAACAGATCCATCAATGCACTGACTTCATCGGCCGGGCGCTGCCAGTTCTCACTGGAAAAGGCGAACAGCGTCAACACCTCGACCTTGGCCTCGGCGCACACCTCGATCACCGCCCGCACAGCATCCACACCCGCCTTGTGCCCGGCGACGCCAGGCATGAAGCGTTTTTTCGCCCAGCGATTGTTGCCATCCATGATGATCGCGACATGGCGCGGCACCGCGGACGGCGCAGTCTGCTTGGTCTTTTCCATTTAAAGCTCGACCCTTATACGGCCATCAGGTCTTTTTCTTTTTCGTCAGTCGCCTTGGTGATCTGAGCTTCGAAGTCCTTGATCAGCTTGTCGATCTCGGCACTTGCACGACGCTCTTCGTCCTCGCTGATCTCCTTGTCCTTGGACAGTTTTTTCAGCTCTCCCATGGCGTCGCGACGAATGTTGCGCACCGCAACGCGAGCATCTTCGGCAGCGGCACGCGCCTGCTTGGTGAAACCCTTGCGGGTTTCCTCGGTCAGCGGCGCCATCTTGATCAGCAGCAGCTCACCCAGGTTCGTCGGGTTGAGGTTCAGACCGGCGCTGCCAATGGCCTTGTCGATGGCACCGAGCATATTGCGCTCGAACGGCACGACCTGCAGGGTCTGGTTGTCTTTCACGGTGACACTTGCAACACCGCTCAACGGGGTATCCGAACCGTAGTAAGGCACCATTACACTACCCAGGATGCTTGGGTGGGCCTTGCCGGTACGAATCTGACCGAATGCATGATTCAGCGACTCCAGCGACTTGTGCATGCGCGCCTGGGCGTCTTTCTTGATTTCATTGATCATTGTTGAACTTCCTCGATCAGGGTTCCTTCAGCGCCACCATGCACGATGTTCAGCAGGGCGCCGGGCTTGTTCATATTGAATACGCGCAATGGCATCTTGTGATCGCGGCACAGGCAGATAGCCGTCAGGTCCATTACACCCAGCTTGCGATCCAGTACTTCATCATAAGTCAGATGATCGAACTTCTCGGCATGCGGGTCCTTGAACGGGTCGGCAGTATAGACACCATCGACCTTGGTCGCCTTGAGCACGACGTCCGCGTCGATTTCGATTGCACGCAGG
This sequence comes from Pseudomonas sp. KCJK9016, assembly GCF_046231795.1. NCBI lineage: Bacteria > Pseudomonadati > Pseudomonadota > Gammaproteobacteria > Pseudomonadales > Pseudomonadaceae > Pseudomonas > Pseudomonas sp. KCJK9016. Next base: position 46,312 of record NZ_JBJJMM010000013.1, read on the forward strand.
CAGGCTGCAGAATCCGTGGTAAAGAACGGATTGCCGGTACCGGCCGCGAAAATCACCACGTCCTTGGAGTTCAGGTGGCGCATGGCCTTGCGACGATCATAGTGATCGGTCACACCGACCATGGAAATGGCCGACATCACGATGGCCGAGATATTGGCACGTTCCAGCGCGTCGCGCATGGCCAGGGCGTTCATCACAGTGGCCAGCATGCCCATGTGGTCGCCCGTGACCCGATCCATACCCGCCTTGCTCAGCGCCTCACCGCGGAACAGGTTGCCACCGCCGATCACCAGGCCGACCTGAACACCGATACCGACCAGCTGGCCGACTTCCAGCGCCATGCGGTCCAGCACTTTCGGGTCGATCCCGAACTCTTCCGAGCCCATCAGGGCCTCGCCGCTAAGCTTGAGTAGAATGCGTTTATAGCGAGCCTGATAACCACTGCCCTGCTGAGCCATTGCGAATCTCTCCTGCGGCGTATTTAAAAAATTCTTTGCGAGCTGTTTGCAGCTGCGTTCACTCTAGCGTGGCGCTGCTTCAGCGCCATCGGAACATGGCTTTGTAAGTCAGTTCCAAGGGGAAACCAATTAAAAACTGGCAACCCTATCTGAAAAGAGGCTGCGCGCGTGAGCGGGCAGCCTCTTTCGGGCGACAGTCGAAAACCGTCTTATTGCTTGGCGGCAGCCACTTGAGCAGCAACTTCAGCAGCGAAGTCGTCAACTGGCTTCTCGATGCCTTCGCCTACTTTGAAGTAAGTGAAGGAAACGATTTCGGCACCGGCTTTCTTGGCCAGTTCGCCAACCTTGACTTCCGGGTTCATGACGAACGCCTGCTCTTTCAGCGAGGCTTCAGCCTTGAACTTGGTGATACGGCCGTTGATCATGTTCTCAACGATGTTTTCCGGCTTGCCGGCGATCTTGTCGGCGTTCAGTTGCAGGAATACATTCTTCTCGCGCTCGATGGCCTCGGCGGAGATTTCCGATGCATCCAGGAACTCCGGGTTCGAAGCCGCAACGTGCATGGCGATGTTCTTGGCCAGCTCGACGTCGCCACCTTTCAGAACGACCACTGCACCAATCTTGTTGCCGTGCAGGTAAGCACCTACAACGTCACCTTCAACACGCGCCAGACGACGAATGTTGACGTTTTCGCCACACTTGGCAACCAGGGCTTCACGAGCCGCTTCACGGGAAGCGATCAACGGAGCGGCATCGGTCAGCTTCTGAGCGAAGGCTTCTTCGAGGCTTTCGCTGACGAAGTTCTTGAAGTCATCCTGCAGAGCCAGGAAGTCGGTCTGCGAGTTCACTTCCAGCAGAACGGCGGATTTACCGTCGGTCTTGACAGCGATAGCGCCTTCAGCGGCAACGTTGCCGGCTTTCTTGGCAGCCTTGATCGCGCCCGAAGCACGCATGTCATCAATGGCTTTTTCGATGTCGCCGCCAGCCTTTTCCAGGGCTTTCTTGCAATCCATCATGCCTTCGCCGGTACGCTCGCGCAGTTCTTTGACCAACGCTGCAGTAATTGCTGCCATTTTCAAATTCCTCTTGGATAGGTTTTCAACCATTCCACCCGATCGAACGGGCGTTCAATTCTTCCCGAAACACCTTATACCCGCCGCACGTTACAGATGCTGGGGGAGCGCTGCCACAATCGGGCGCCGACAAATGGTTTTCGAGGTGGCAAAAAGGGGGCCAAGCCCCCTTTTTGCTTACTGAGTCAACGCCAGGGCGTCAATTACTCAGCTGCAGCCTGAGTTTCTTCAGCTGCGAATTCAACAGCACCGCCGGCAACGTTGTTGCGACCACGGATAACTGCGTCGGCCATCGAACCCATGTACAGCTGGATAGCGCGGATTGCGTCATCGTTGCCTGGGATGATGTAGTCAACGCCTTCCGGGCTGCTGTTGGTATCGACAACGCCGATGACCGGGATGCCCAGCTTGTTGGCTTCGGTGATCGCGATGCGCTCGTGGTCAACGTCGATCACGAACAGAGCGTCTGGCAGACCGCCCATGTCCTTGATGCCGCCCAGGGAGCGATCCAGCTTCTCGAGATCACGGGAGCGCATCAGCGCTTCTTTCTTGGTCAGCTTGGCGAAAGTACCGTCTTCGGCCTGTACTTCAAGGTCACGCAGACGCTTGATGGAAGCACGGATGGTCTTGAAGTTGGTCAGCATGCCGCCCAACCAGCGGTGATCGACGTACGGCGAACCGCAACGTGCTGCTTCTTCAGCAACGATCTTGCCAGCGGAACGCTTGGTGCCGACGAACAGAATCTTGTTTTTGCCCTGAGCCAGACGCTCTACGAAAGTCAGAGCTTCGTTGAACATTGGCAGGGTTTTTTCAAGGTTGATGATGTGAATCTTGTTACGCGCGCCGAAAATGTACTTGCCCATTTTCGGATTCCAGTAACGGGTTTGGTGACCGAAGTGCACACCGGCCTTCAGCATATCGCGCATGTTGACTTGGGACATGATAGTTCCTTGATAAGTCGGGTTGGGCCTCCACGTATCCCAATGACCAACCCCTGATCCGAGAATCAAAGGCACCCAGGTCATCGTGTCGACACGTGTGTGGGTTAATGTTCCCGGAGCTATCCCCGGAAAGCGGCGCATTTTATACCACAGCAAGGCCGCAAACGGAACCCGGAATCTGTAATCGCGTCAGGGACATGGATCCCGCCCCCTTGGAATAGGCCTTGCGCGCACTATTGTATAGAGAGAAGCGATGCACGCAGGCGCGGATTTGCGCCTTTGGTCTGTTAGAATCGCGTTTTTCAGGGTGGCATGGCGAAAACCGCTGCCCTGTCCGTATCAGCAAGCGCCGTCGAGCGCAGAGAGAGCCTGTATGACCGTCACCCTCAAAACTCCCGAGGACATCGCTGGCATGCGTGTCGCCGGCAAACTGGCCGCCGATGTGCTGGAAATGATTGCCGAGCACGTCAAGCCGGGCGTGACCACCGATGAGCTGAACCGGATCTGCCACGACTATATCGTCAACGTGCAGCAGGCGATCCCTGCCCCGCTCAACTACAAGGGCTACCCGAAGTCGATCTGCACCTCGATCAACCACGTGGTCTGCCATGGCATTCCGAACGACAAGCCGCTGAAAAACGGCGACACCCTGAACATCGACGTCACCGTGATCAAGGACGGCTACCACGGCGACACCAGCCGCATGTTCCACGTCGGCACCGTGCCGGTCTGGGCCGAGCGCCTGTCCCAGGTCACCCAGGAATGCATGTACAAGGCGATCGAGATCGTCAAACCCGGCTGCCGCCTCGGCGATATCGGCGAGATCATCCAGAAGCACGCTGAAAAGAACGGCTTCTCCGTGGTGCGCGAATTCTGTGGCCACGGCATCGGCAAGGTCTTCCACGAAGAGCCGCAGATCCTGCACTACGGCCGTGCGGGCACCGGCATGGAACTGAAGGCCGGCATGACCTTCACCATCGAGCCGATGATCAACCAGGGCAAGGCCGACACCAAGGTGCTGGGCGACGGCTGGACCGCGATCACCAAGGACCGCAAGCTGTCGGCGCAGTGGGAACACACTTTGCTTGTCACCGACACCGGTTACGAAATCTTCACCCTGCGCAGCGATGACACGATCCCGCGCGTATCGGCCTGATCCGCAAACCGCTCCCAGCCTATAGAAGGAAAGCCAATCGATGCCGCAGGTGGATCCCGAACTCTTCGACCGCGGCCAGTTCCAGGCTGAACTGGCCCTGAAAGCGAGCCCCATCGCCGCGTTCAAGAAGGCGATCCGCCAGGCCCGCGAGGTGCTGGACGCACGCTTTCGCAGTGGCCGTGACATCCGCCGACTGATCGAAGACCGCGCCTGGTTCGTCGACAACATCCTGCAAAAGGCCTGGGACCAATTCAGCTGGAGCGAAGACGCCGACATCGCGCTGGTCGCGGTCGGCGGCTACGGTCGCGGTGAATTGCACCCCTATTCCGATATCGACCTGCTGATCCTGCTGGACAGCGCCGATCACGAAATCTTCCGCGACTCCATCGAGCGGTTTCTGACGCTGCTGTGGGACATCGGCCTGGAAGTCGGTCAGAGCGTTCGCTCGGTAGAGGAATGCGCCGAAGAGGCCCGCGCCGACCTGACGGTGGTCACCAACCTGATGGAAAGCCGCACCATCTGCGGCCCGGAGCGTCTGCGCCAGCGCATGCTCGATGTCACCAGCACCGCGCACATGTGGCCGAGCAAGGAGTTCTTCCTGGCCAAGCGTGCCGAGCAGAAGGCCCGCCACCACAAATACAACGACACCGAATACAACCTGGAACCCAACGTCAAAGGCTCGCCCGGCGGACTGCGGGACATCCAGACGATCCTGTGGGTCGCCCGGCGCCAGTACGGCACCCTGAATCTGCGTGCCCTCGCCGGCGAAGGCTTCCTGGTCGAGAGTGAGAACGCCCTGCTGGCATCGTCCCAGGAATTCCTCTGGAAGGTGCGCTATGCCCTGCACATGCTGGCCGGGCGTGCCGAAGACCGACTGCTGTTCGATCACCAACGCACCATCGCCGGATTGCTGGGGTTTCAGGGCGACGACGCCAAGCAGGCCGTCGAAAACTTCATGCAGCAGTATTTCCGCGTGGTGATGAGCATTGCCCAGCTCAGCGACCTGATCATCCAGCACTTCGAGGAAGTCATCCTCGCCCCGGAAGACGAAGCACCACCACAACCGATCAACTCGCGCTTCCAGCTCCATGACGGTTACATCGAAGCACGCAACGACAACGTGTTCCGCCGCACGCCGTTCGCGATGCTCGAAATCTTCGTGCTGATGGCCCAGCAGCCGGAAATCAAGGGTGTGCGCGCCGATACCATTCGCCTGCTGCGGGAAAATCGCCACCTGATCGACGACAACTTCCGTAACGACATCCGCAACACCAGCCTGTTCATCGAACTGTTCAAGTGCAAGATCGGCATTCACCGTAACCTGCGGCGGATGAATCGTTACGGTATCCTCGGACGCTATCTGCCGGAATTCGGTTTCATCGTCGGGCAGATGCAGCACGACCTGTTCCATATCTATACGGTCGATGCGCACACGCTGAACCTGATCAAACACCTGCGCAAATTGCAGTACACCCAGGTGTCGGAGAAGTTTCCGCTGGCCGCCAAACTCATGGCCAAACTGCCCAAACCCGAACTCATCTACATGGCGGGCCTGTATCACGATATCGGCAAGGGCCGGCATGGCGACCACTCGGAGATCGGCGCGGTCGATGCCGAGGCGTTCTGCCAGCGCCATCAATTGCCGGTATGGGACAGCCGCCTGATCGTCTGGCTGGTGCAGAACCACCTGGTGATGTCGACCACTGCGCAGCGCAAGGACTTATCGGACCCACAAGTCATCCATGACTTCGCGCTGGCGGTGGGCGATGAAACCCGGCTCGACTACCTGTACGTGCTCACGGTGGCCGACATCAACGCGACCAACCCGACCCTGTGGAACTCCTGGCGCGCCAGCCTGTTGCGCCAACTCTACACCGAGACCAAACGCGCCCTGCGCCGGGGTCTGGAGAACCCGGTAGACCGCGAAGAACAGATTCGCCAGACCCAGAGCGCGGCGCTGGACATTCTGGTGCGCGGCGGCACTGATCCGGACGACGTCGAGCAGTTGTGGGCGCAACTGGGCGATGACTACTTCCTGCGCCACACGGCCGGCGACGTGGCCTGGCACAGCGATGCGATTCTCCAGCAACCTGCAGACGGCGGGCCGCTGGTGCTGATCAAGGAAACCACCCAGCGCGAATTCGAGGGCGGCACGCAGATCTTCATCTACGCGCCGGACCAGCACGACTTTTTCGCCGTGACCGTGGCCGCGATGGACCAGCTCAACCTGAACATTCATGACGCCCGGGTCATCACCTCCAGCAGCCAGTTCACTCTCGACACCTACATCGTGCTCGACACCGATGGCGATTCGATCGGCGACAATCCGCTGCGGATCAAGCAGATCCGCGACGGGCTGACCGAAGCCCTGCGTAACCCGGACGAATATCCGACGATCATCCAGCGCCGGGTGCCGCGCCAGCTCAAGCACTTTGCCTTTGCTCCGCAAGTCACGATCCATAACGATGCCCAGCGCCCGGTAACGGTTCTGGAACTGACTGCACCCGACCGGCCGGGCCTGCTGGCGCGGATTGGCGGGATTTTCCTGGAGTTCGACCTGTCGCTGCAGAACGCCAAGATCGCCACCCTCGGCGAACGGGTTGAAGACGTTTTCTTCATCACCGACGCCCACAACCAGCCGCTGTCCGACCCGCTGCTGTGCAGCCGTTTGCAGGATGCCATCGTCGAACAGCTCAGCGTCAATCAGGAACCCGACATCAAACTGTCGCGCATCAGTATCTGAATCAACCATTTCCCCCCTGTGGGAGCGAGGCCCTCATGAACAACGCTCTGACCCAGTTGCAGCCCTACCCGTTCGAAAAGCTCCGCGCCCTGCTCGGCAGCGTCACGCCAAACCCGGACAAGCGCCCGATCGCACTGTCCATCGGCGAACCGAAGCACCGCTCGCCAAGCTTTGTCGCCGAGGCGCTGGCGAACAATCTGGATCAGATGGCGGTGTATCCGACCACCCTTGGCATTCCGGCCCTGCGCGAAGCCATCGCCGCCTGGTGCGAGCGTCGTTTCAACGTACCGAGTGGCTGGATCGACCCGGCGCGCAACGTGCTGCCGGTCAACGGCACCCGTGAAGCGCTGTTCGCTTTCACCCAGACCGTGGTCAATCGCGGCGAAGACGCACTGGTGGTCAGCCCGAACCCGTTCTATCAGATCTACGAAGGCGCGGCGTTCCTCGCCGGCGCCAAGCCGCACTACCTGCCATGCCTGGATGAAAACGGCTTCAACCCGGACTTCGATGCGGTATCGCCGGACATCTGGAAGCGCTGCCAGATCCTGTTCCTGTGCTCGCCGGGCAATCCGACCGGCGCGCTGATTCCGGTCGAAGTGCTGAAAAAGCTGATCGCCCTGGCCGACGAATACGACTTCGTGATCGCCGCCGACGAGTGCTACAGCGAGCTGTACTTCGACGAGCAGACACCACCGCCGGGCCTGCTCAGCGCCTGCGCGGAACTGGGTCGCAAGGACTTCAAGCGTTGCGTGGTGTTTCACAGCCTGTCCAAGCGCTCGAACCTGCCGGGCCTGCGCTCGGGCTTTGTTGCAGGTGACGCCGAGATCCTCAAAGGCTTCCTGCTGTACCGCACCTACCACGGCTGCGCGATGCCGGTTCAGACGCAACTGGCCAGCGTTGCCGCGTGGAACGATGAAGTGCATGTGCGCGCCAACCGTGCGCTGTATCGCGAGAAGTTCGATGCCGTGTTGGCCATCCTCGGCCCGGTGATGGACGTCCAGCGTCCGGATGGCAGCTTTTATTTGTGGCCGAATGTGCAAGGTGATGATGCAGCGTTCTGCCGTGATCTGTTTGCCGAAGAGCACGTAACCGTGGTGCCGGGTTCGTATCTGTCCCGGGATGTCGACGGCGTCAACCCGGGCGCCGGTCGTGTGCGCATGGCTCTGGTCGCACCGCTGGCTGAATGTGTGGAAGCGGCCGAACGCATCCGCGATTTCGTCCTGCGTCACAAGTAATGCCTGAGCGCCCGGGCCGGGTGATCCGGCACGGGCGCCTTTTGCATCCGGTTACAGATCGCTCAACTATTTACACCCATCTGCCTGTCGGCCAGACGTTAGTCTTGAGCCGCGCACAGCCGTGCGCCCTCGCGAACCAACTTCAAGGAAGAAGTCGACATGAACGATCTGTTGGATTGTCAGCTCATTCAGTGGCCCGATGATCAAGCCGCCTACATCGCAGCCATCAACGAAAACCCGGCCAATGCCGGCCAGCGTTCCGGCACTCGCCGCAAACGCTCCGTACTCCATTACTCAAAGCTGTGGGCCAATGGCCGCACACTGAAAATCGCCTTCATGGACGCTCCCGATGCAGAGCACAAGGCGAAAATCATCTGCGCCGCCAGCCGGTGGTTGCCGTACATCAACCTCAAGTTCGATTTCGTCGACGATTTGCAAGGCGATATCCGCATTGCCACAAAAAACAACGACAACAGTTCGATGCTGGGCACCGACGCCCTGCTGATCCACCCCGACCATCCCACCATGAATCTGGGGGTCAAACCGGAACATGAAGACTTCGAGGTGATCGTCATCCACGAATTCGGCCACGCACTGGGTGCGATGCACGAGCATCAACACCCGAAAGCCAATATTCCGTGGGATAAGCCAAAGGTGTATGAGTTCTACAAGAACCGTGAAATGAACCCGCTGACCGAGGAGCAGGTCGACAGAAACCTGTTCGCGTCCTTCGACACACTGGATGCGATCTACACCACCTACGATCGCAGGTCGATCATGCACCACCCGGTCGCCAACACATTGACGGTGGGCGACTGGGAAGTGCCGATCAACCGCAAAATCAGCAAGAAGGACAAACGCCTGATGAGACTGCTTTATCCCGGGTAACTTTCCCTATTTGACCTGCCCCAGATTCGCCTCACTCAAGTCAAGTTCACCCAACACTTCACGCAACACGTCGTCGCCGATCTGGTGTTGACGACTCAGGCTGTACAACTCAAGACGCTGCGCGCGCAGCGCCTTGAGTCGTAAACGGCGCTCAAGCAAGTCCATCTGAAAGGCCAGCGCCTGAGCCTCGACAGAGTCATTGAAGACTTCAAGCTGATGACGGTACTCCGACATGATCCGCGCCTTGAGCTCCGCCGACAGTGCGGCTTGCGCGGCATCCTGCGGATTGACCTCTTCGACCTCCAGCGCATGGATCGCCGCTTCGGCGGTCTTGCGCCAGGCATCACGGACTTCCTGGCGGCGTTTGTCGTCGGGGCTTTTCTGGATCCCGCGCAACAGCAACGGCAACGCAATGCAGGCCGCCACCAGCGACATCAGGATCACCCCGGCAGCGATGAAAATCAGCAGGTCGCGCTCGGGAAAGGCCTCGCTGCCCATCAGCATCGGCACCGACATGACGCCTGCCAGCGTCACCGCGCCACGCACCCCGCCGACGGTCAGCAACCAACAGGAACGAGCCGTGGGCACCTGGGTCAGTTCGCCCTTGCCGCGCAACCGCCGCAACAACACCGACAGACGCCAGATGCTTTGTACCCAGATGAAACGCAGCAGCACCAGCGCCAGGAAAATCGCCACCACGTCGAGGCAGCGGTAGAACAGGGTCGGCCACAAAGAGGTTTCGTGGCTGACCACGGCCTTGATGATGTCCGGCAGTTGCAGGCCAAGCAGCAGGAAGATCAATCCGTTGAAGGCAAACTCCAGCAACGACCAGACACTGCGATTGAGCAAGCGGGTGCTGGTCTGGCGCGGCAGCAGGTCGAGCCAGCTCTGCATCATCCCCGCCGCCACGGCCGAGAGAATGCCCGACGCGCCCAGTCGTTCGGCCAGCACATACGCGGCGAACGGCAGCAACAACATGAACACCACGTGAGTGGCGGGGTCATCCCAGCCCCGGGCGATCATCCAGGCGCGCAAACGGCCCACCAGCCAGCTCAGCGCCACCCCCAATGCCAGTCCTCCGACCGCTACCAGCACGAACGTCAGACTGGCATTGGCCAGCGAGAATGCACCAGTGACTGCCGCAACCAGGGCGAACTTGAACGTCACCAGACCCGAAGCATCGTTCATCAACGCTTCGCCTTGCAGCATGTGCATCAGCGGCGTCGGCAGGCGGTTCTGCGATATGGCCGACACGGCCACGGCGTCGGTCGGCGACAGCACCGCCGCCAGTGCGAAGGCCACCGGCAACGGAATCGTGGGCAACAACCAGTGAATAAAGTAGCCGGCACCGACCACCGTAAACAGCACCAGACCGACCGCCAGCGTCAGCACCGGCCCGCGCAGACGCCACAACTCACGCTTGGGCATGCGCCAGCCATCGGAAAACAACAGCGGCGGCAGGAACAGAAACAGAAACAGTTCGGGATCCAGCGCCACATGCAGGCCCAGAGTCGGCCAGGCCAACAAGGCACCGGCAGCGATCTGCACCAGCGGCAGCGGCAGTGGAATCACCCGTCCCACCAGGCGCGAGACGCTGACCAGCATCAGCAGGATCAGGACGGTATAAGCGGTTTGCATAAAGCGGAAATCCCGGACAATCGACAGCGTTGAACTGCCATATTAGCCGCTTGGGCTGTGGCTGACCGTTGCACCTATGTCGCAGGCCCCACTGCAAAAGCAACCTCGGCGCCGCGAAACCGTCTGGTCATGGCATAATCCGACACCATTTTTTCCCAGCACCTGTAAAGGGGACGATTCCTTGACCGTTTCAAGCAAAACGTTGCACCTTTTCGGCATCAAGGCCTGCGACACCATGAAGAAGGCGCGCACCTGGCTCGATGAACACGCTGTCAGCTACGATTTTCACGATTACAAGACCGCCGGCATCGACCGTGAACACCTGACCCGATGGTGCGACGAACACGGCTGGCAAACGGTGTTGAACCGCGCAGGCACGACCTTTCGCAAGCTCGACGACGAACGCAAAGCCGATCTCGACCAGTCGAAAGCCATCGAACTGATGCTCGCTCAACCCTCGATGATCAAGCGCCCGGTGCTCGATCTCGGCGACCGAACCCTGATTGGCTTCAAGCCAGATATCTACGCGGCCGCGCTCAAGTAAGCAGCCCGTCACTTTTCGCAGAGGTATTCACATGTCCAAATCCCTGTTCAGCCTGGCCTTCGGCGTCGGCACTCAAAACCGTCAAGGCGCATGGCTGGAAGTGTTCTACGCCCAACCGCTGCTCAACCCGTCCGCTGAACTGGTCGCAGCGGTCGCGCCGATTCTCGGTTACACCGAAGGCAACCAGGCCATCGCTTTCACCAACGCACAGGCTGCGCAACTGGCTGAAGCGGTAAAAAGCGTTGACGCGGTACAGGGCAAGTTGCTGACCCGCCTGGCCGAAAGCCACAAGCCGCTGGTCGCCACCCTGCTGGCCGAAGACGCTCAGCTGACCTCCACGCCAGAGGCGTACCTGAAGTTGCATCTGCTGTCCCATCGTCTGGTCAAGCCGCACGGCGTGAGCCTGGCCGGGATCTTCCCGCTGCTGCCGAACGTGGCCTGGACCAGCCAGGGCGCCATCGACCTGAGCGAACTGGCCGAGCTGCAACTCGAAGCCCGTCTGCGTGGCGAGCTGCTGGAAGTGTTCTCGGTGGACAAGTTCCCGAAAATGACCGACTACGTGGTACCGGCCGGCGTACGTATCGCTGATGCCGCACGTCTGCGTCTGGGCGCCTACGTGGGCGAAGGCACCACCGTGATGCACGAAGGTTTCATCAACTTCAACGCCGGCACCGAAGGCCCGGGCATGATCGAAGGCCGTGTCTCCGCTGGCGTGTTCGTCGGCAAGGGTTCGGACCTGGGCGGCGGCTGCTCGACCATGGGCACCCTGTCGGGCGGCGGCAACATCGTGATCAAGGTCGGCGAAGGCTGCCTGATCGGCGCCAACGCCGGTATCGGCATCCCGCTGGGCGACCGCAACACCGTCGAGTCGGGCCTGTACGTGACCGCCGGCACCAAAGTCGCACTGCTGGACGAAAACAACAACCTGGTCAAAGTCGTGAAGGCGCGTGAGCTGGCCGGCCAGACCGACCTGCTGTTCCGTCGCAATTCGGAAACCGGTGCCGTGGAATGCAAGACCCACAAATCGGCGATCGAACTGAACGAAGCGCTGCACGCTCACAACTAAGCAGCACATTGACCGGTGTGGGAGCGAGCCTGCTCGCGAAGCTTTTGGCGTCCATAAGGACGCCTTCGCGAGCAGGCTCGCTCCCGCAAGGTTTTGTGTACACCCGCCCAAGTTCACAGGGCTGAACAGATGATGATCCCCTCCCCCTGGCGCGCCGATTTCCCGGCCATCGCCGCCCTGCAACGGCAGGACCAGACCTATCTGGACAACGCCGCCACCACGCAAAAACCCCAGGCCCTGCTCGACGCGCTGGCGCATTACTACGCCAATGGCGCAGCCAACGTGCACCGTGCGCAGCACTTGCCCGGCGCTCACGCTACGCAGGCGTTCGAGGACAGTCGCCTGAAGGTCGCGCAGTGGCTGAATGCCGGTGACAGCGGGCAGATCATCTTCACCCACGGCGCCACCAGTGCGCTGAATCTCCTGGCGTACGGCCTGGAGCATCTTTTCCATCCGGGCGATGAAATTGTCATCAGCGCCCTGGAGCATCACGCCAACCTGCTGCCGTGGCAGCAACTGGCACAACGTCGCGACCTGAAACTGGTGATCCTGCCGCTGGACGATGACGGTGTGATCGACCTCGCCGCCGCCGTTCACCTGATCGGTCCGCGCACCCGTCTGCTGGCGGTCAGCCAATTGTCCAATGTGCTCGGCGCGTGGCAACCGTTGCCGGCGCTGCTGGCGATGGCCAAGTCGCACAATGCGCTGACCGTGGTCGATGGTGCTCAAGGCGTGGTCCATGGCCGCCATGACGTGCAGGCCCTGGGTTGCGACTTTTACGTGTTTTCCAGCCACAAGCTGTACGGCCCCGATGGCCTCGGCGTGCTGTTCGGGCGCAACCAGGCGCTTGAGCGACTGCGCCCGTGGCAGTTCGGCGGCGAAATGGTGCTGGAAGCCAATTATCACGAATCCCGTTTCCGCCCTGCGCCGCTGGGTTTCGAAGCGGGCACGCCGCCGATCGCCAGCGTGATCGGCCTCGGTGCGACCCTCGACTACCTCGCGGGACTGGATCTGGACGCGGTGGCCGCCCACGAAGCCGCGCTGCACAACTACCTGTTGCGCGGCCTCGCCGCCCGCAATGGCATTCGCCTGCTGGGCAAGCCACAACTGGCGCTGGCCAGTTTTGTCGTCGAAGGCGTGCATAACGCCGACCTGGCGCACTTGCTGACCGAACAGGGCATTGCCGTGCGCGCCGGGCATCATTGCGCGATGCCGTTGCTCAAGCGTTTCGAACTGGCCGGGGCGATCCGCGTGTCGCTGGCGCTGTACAACGATTCCGAAGATCTGGAGCGCTTCTTTGACGCGCTGGATCAGGCGCTGGAGTTGTTGCGATGAGCCTGCCGGCCGAGGCTGCCGAAGCCCTGCAAACCTTTCAGAATGCTGCCGGCTGGGAACAACGGGCGCGCCTGCTGATGCAGATTGGTGATCGCCTGCCGCCGTTGAGCGATACGGACAAGTGCGAGGCCAACCGGGTGCACGGCTGCGAAAGTCAGGTGTGGCTGGTCGGGGAGTTCCGCGATGGCCGCTGGCAGTTCGCGGCGAGCAGTGATGCCCGGATGATTCGCGGGTTGGTGGCGTTGTTGCTGCTGCGGGTCAACGGTTTGTCTGCCGCTGAGTTGCAGCAAATCGATCTGCCAGATTGGTTTAATCAACTCGGCCTGTCGCGGCAACTATCGCCTTCTCGCAGCAATGGCTTGAATGCCGTGCTCAAGCGGATGAATGAGTTGGCTGGTTAATCGCTTTCGCGAGCAGGCTCGCTCCCACATGTGAATGCATTCCAATGTGGGAGCGAGCCTGCTCGCGAAGAGGCCTTGAGGCGCCACATCAAGCCTGAGGCTTGACCCGATCCGCCGGCCGCCGGACGCCCGCGACAATCTTGTCCACGGCCTTGGTCGCCGCAACCATGCCGAACGTCGCCGTCACCATCATCACCGCGCCAAACCCGCCGGCGCAGTCCAGCTTCACGCCATCACCGACAAAACTCTTCTGCAGGCAGATGCTGCCATCCGGTTTCGGATAGCGCAGCTGTTCGGTAGAGAACACGCAAGGCACGCTGTAGTGACGGGTCACGGTGCGCGAAAAACCGTAGTCGCGGCGCAATGTAGAGCGCACTTTCGAGGCCAGTGGATCATTGAAGGTGCGGTTGAGGTCGCAGACCTGAATCAGCGTCGGATCGATCTGCCCGCCGGCGCCGCCGGTGGTGATGATCTGGATCTTGCGGCGCTTGCACCAGGCGATCAGCGCAGCCTTGGCGTTGACGGCGTCGATACAGTCGATCACGCAGTCGATATCCGGCGTGATGTACTCGGCCATGGTGTCGCGGGTGACGAAATCGGCCACGGCGTGCACCTTGCAGTCCGGGTTGATCCCGCGCAGACGTTCGGCCATCACCTCGACCTTGGGCTTGCCGACGGTGCTGTCCAGTGCATGCAACTGCCGGTTGGCATTGCTGACGCAGACGTCGTCGAGATCGAACAACGAGATTTCGCCCACCCCGCAACGGGCCATGGCTTCCGCCGCCCAGGAACCGACGCCGCCTACGCCGACAATCGCCACGTGGGCGGCGCGCAGACGCGCCATTCCCTCAACGCCATACAAACGGGCGATGCCTGCAAACCGCGGATCTTCTGTACTCATGACCATTACCCCAAAAACCGGCGCGCATTATAGGGCCACGCAGCGACAAGTTTTAAGCTTCGAGCTACAAGTGTAAGAACTTAAGTCAAAGTGTATTGCCCAACGTCCGGCATTTCCCTGTCTGTTGTAGGACTCGGCGAACTGCCGGTGTAGGATGCGCGCCCTCAGGCGTCAACCAGCCGACCCTTCGTTCCACAGACCTTGGAACCCGACACAGCTATGTCATCGCGTAAATTTGGACTCAACCTGGTGGTGGTTCTGGCAATCGCCGCCCTGTTCACCGGTTTCTGGGCGCTGATCAACCGCCCCGTCTCCGCGCCGAACTGGCCGGAGCAGATCTCCGGTTTCTCCTATTCACCGTTCCAGCAGGGACAATTCCCGCAGAAGGATCAGTATCCGTCCGACGATGAAATGCGTCGGGACCTGGAGATCATGAGCAAGCTGACGGACAACATCCGCATCTACTCGGTCGACGGCTCCCTGCAGGACATCCCGAAGCTGGCTGAAGAGTTCGGCCTGCGCGTGACCCTGGGCATCTGGATCAGCCCGGATCAGGAACGCAACGAACGGGAAATCACCCGCGCCATCGAACTGGCCAACACTTCGCGCAGCGTTGTTCGCGTGGTGGTCGGTAACGAAGCGATCTTCCGCAAGGAAATCACCGCCGAACAACTGAGCGTGCTGCTCGACCGCGTGCGTGCCGCCGTGAAAGTACCGGTCACCACGTCCGAGCAATGGCACGTCTGGGAAGAGCACCCGGAGCTGGCCAAACACGTCGACCTGATCGCCGCCCACATCCTGCCCTACTGGGAATTCATTCCGGTGGACAAGGCCGGGCAGTTCGTTTTCGACCGCGCCCGCGACCTGAAAAAGATGTTCCCGAAAAAGCCGCTGCTGCTGTCCGAAGTGGGCTGGCCGAGCAACGGCCGCATGCGCGGTGGCGCCGATGCGTCGCCGGCGGATCAGGCAATCTACCTGCGCACGCTGGTCAACAAACTCAATCGCCAGGGCTTCAACTACTTCGTGATCGAAGCGTTCGACCAGCCGTGGAAGGCCAGTGACGAAGGCTCGGTAGGCGCCTACTGGGGCGTGTTCAACGCCGCACGCCAGCAGAAATTCAACTTCGAAGGCCCGGTGGTGGCGATCCCGCAATGGCGCGTGCTGGCCATCGGTTCGGTGGTGCTGGCGCTGTTGTCGCTGACCCTGCTGATGATCGACGGCTCGGCCCTGCGCCAGCGCGGTCGTACCTTCCTGACCTTTATTGCATTCCTGTGCGGGTCGGTGCTGGTGTGGATCGGTTACGACTACAGCCAGCAATACAGCACGTGGTTCAGCCTGACAGTGGGTTTCCTGCTGGCGCTCGGTGCGCTGGGGGTGTTTATCGTGCTGCTGACCGAGGCCCATGAACTGGCCGAGGCGGTGTGGATCCACAAGCGTCGCCGCGAATTCCTGCCGGTGGTCGGCGATTCGGACTACCGCCCGAAAGTGTCGATCCATGTGCCGTGCTACAACGAGCCGCCGGAGATGGTCAAACAGACCCTCAACGCCCTGGCCAATCTCGACTATCCGGACTTCGAAGTCCTGATCATCGACAACAACACCAAGGATCCGGCGGTTTGGGAACCGGTGCGCGACTATTGCGAAACCCTCGGCCCGCGCTTCAAGTTCTTTCACGTTTCGCCCCTGGCCGGTTTCAAGGGCGGCGCGTTGAACTACCTGATCCCGCACACCGCCAAGGACGCCGAAGTGATCGCGGTGATCGACTCCGACTACTGCGTGCACCCGAACTGGCTCAAGCACATGGTGCCGCACTTCGCCGACCCGAAAATCGCCGTGGTGCAGTCACCGCAGGACTATCGCGACCAGAACGAAAGCACTTTCAAGAAGCTCTGCTACGCCGAATACAAAGGCTTCTTCCACATCGGCATGGTGACCCGAAACGACCGCGACGCGATCATCCAGCACGGCACCATGACCATGACCCGTCGTTCGGTTCTGGAAGAACTGGGCTGGGCCGACTGGTGTATCTGTGAAGACGCCGAACTGGGCCTGCGGGTATTCGAAAAAGGCCTGTCGGCGGCGTATTACCATGACAGTTACGGCAAAGGTCTGATGCCGGACACCTTCATCGACTTCAAGAAGCAGCGTTTCCGCTGGGCCTACGGTGCGATCCAGATCATCAAGCGTCACACCCGCAGCCTGCTGCGGGGCAAGGACACTGAACTGACTCGCGGCCAGCGCTATCACTTCCTTGCGGGCTGGCTGCCGTGGGTGGCGGACGGCATGAATATCTTCTTCACCGTCGGCGCGTTGCTGTGGTCGGCGGCGATGATCATCGTGCCGCAGCGGGTCGATCCGCCATTGCTGATCTTCGCGATCCCGCCGCTGGCGCTGTTCATTTTCAAGGTCGGCAAGATCATCTTCCTCTACCGTCGCGCCGTGGGCGTGAACCTCAAGGACGCGTTCTGCGCCGCACTGGCGGGCCTGGCGTTGTCGCACACCATCGCCAAAGCGGTGCTGTACGGTTTCTTCACCAGCAGCATTCCGTTCTTCCGCACCCCGAAGAACGCCGATAACCACGGCTTCTGGGTGGCGATTTCCGAAGCCCGGGAAGAGCTGTTCATCATGCTGCTGTTGTGGGGCGCGGCGCTGGGGATTTTCCTGGTGCAGGGCATTCCGAGCAACGACATGCGTTTCTGGGTGGCAATGCTGCTGGTGCAGTCGCTGCCATACGTGGCGGCGCTGATCATGGCGTTCCTGTCGTCGCTGCCGAAACCGGCGGCAGCGCCTGAACCGGCACCTGTCGTCTAATTCCTCGACGAAGCACTAAACGGCGGCCAATGGTCGCCGTTTTGCTTTAAGATAACCGCCATTTTGCGGGGCCAAGACCCCGATGGCCTGCCACTAGACCTGTGGAGCGAGCTTGCTCGCGATGAGTCCGTCACATTCAACACTTATGTTGAACAGGACATCGTCATCGCGAGCAAGCTCGCTCCCACATTTACAGCATCCGGAGTTTTCCATGACGGCCCACGCCGACCTCTCGCCGACCCTCCAACTGGCCATCGACCTGATCCGCCGTCCGTCCGTGACGCCGGTCGACGCCGATTGCCAGACGCAGATGATGCAGCGCCTGGGCGATGCCGGTTTCCAGCTGGAACCGATGCGCATCGAAGATGTGGATAACTTCTGGGCGACTCACGGTAAAGGCGACGGCCCGGTGCTGTGCTTCGCCGGTCACACCGACGTGGTACCGACCGGACCGGTGACCGCGTGGCAGATCGACCCGTTCGACGCGGTGATCGACGAGCACGGCATGCTCTGTGGCCGTGGCGCGGCGGACATGAAAGGCAGCCTGGCCTCGATGACCGTGGCCGCCGAACGCTTCGTCGCCGACTACCCGGATCACAAGGGCAAGGTTGCGTTCCTGATCACCAGCGACGAAGAAGGCCCGGCGCATCACGGCACCAAGGCTGTGGTCGAGCGTCTGGCAGCCCGTAACGAGCGTCTGGACTGGTGCATCGTCGGCGAGCCATCGAGCACGGCGCTGGTGGGTGACGTGGTGAAGAACGGTCGTCGCGGCTCCCTCGGCGCCAAACTGACCGTGCGCGGTGTGCAGGGCCATGTGGCCTATCCGCACCTGGCGAAGAACCCGATCCACCTCGCCGCGCCGGCCCTGGCCGAGCTGGCTGCCGAGCATTGGGATCACGGCAACGATTTCTTCCCGCCGACCAGTTTCCAGATCTCCAACGTCAACTCCGGCACCGGCGCGACCAACGTGATTCCGGGCGATCTGGTGGCGTTGTTCAACTTTCGTTTTTCCACCGAGTCGACGGTCGAAGGCCTGCAAAAGCGAGTCGCCGACATCCTCGACAAACACAACCTGGACTGGCACATCGACTGGGCGTTGTCCGGTCTGCCGTTCCTCACCGAACCGGGCGCGCTGCTCGATGCCGTGTCGTCGAGCATCAAACAGATCACCGGCCGCGAGACCAGGGCGTCCACCAGTGGCGGCACGTCCGATGGCCGCTTCATTGCCACCATGGGCACCCAGGTGGTTGAACTGGGCCCGGTCAACGCGACCATTCACCAGGTCAACGAGCGTGTGCTGGCTTCCGATCTCGATTTGCTGACCGAGATCTACTACCAGACCCTGATCAAGTTGCTCGCCTGATGCTCTCGTGCCCGATCTGCAGTGAACCGCTGAACGCGGTGGACAACGGCGTGGTCTGCCCCGCCGGCCACCGCTTCGACCGCGCACGTCAGGGTTACCTGAACCTGCTGCCGGTGCAGCACAAGAACAGTCGCGATCCCGGCGACAACCAGGCCATGGTCGAGGCCCGCCGCGACTTCCTGAACGCCGGGCACTATGCGCCGGTGGCCAGGCGCCTGGCGGAACTGGCGGCGGGTTATGCGCCGGCCCGTTGGGTCGATATCGGTTGTGGCGAGGGCTACTACACCGCGCAGATCGCCGAAGCCTTGCCGGACGCTGACGGCTACGCGCTGGACATCTCGAAGGAAGCGGTCAAACGCGCCTGCAAACGCAATCCGACGCTGACCTGGTTGATCGCCAGCATGGCCCGGGTGCCGCTCGCTTCCGGCAGTTGCCAATTCCTGGCCAGCGTCTTCAGTCCGCTGGACTGGGAGGAGGCCAAGCGTCTGCTCAGCGTCGGCGGCGGCCTGATGAAAGTCGGCCCGACCAGCGGCCATCTGATGGAACTGCGCGAACGCCTGTACGACGAAGTGCGGGAGTACACCGACGACAAGCACCTGGCCCTGGTGCCGGAGGGCATGGCGCTGGTCCACAGTGAAACACTCGAATTCAAACTGACGCTGGACAAGCCCGAGGATCGCGCCAACCTGCTGGCGATGACGCCTCACGGCTGGCGCGCCAGTGCCGAACGCCGTGCGGCGGTGATAGAACAGCCTGAGCCGTTCGTGACCACCGTGTCGATGCGCTACGATTATTTCGTTCTTCAATAACTTTTGGACTCGGGCAAGTAGCCCGGGGCCGGCTAAATCCGCGAATGGATTTTTCAGACCCGCAGTGAGGATATCCATGCGCCAACCGGACATCGAGATTTACCTGAAAGACGCCGACGTCGACCACAAGGCCATTTCCACCTGGCTGGGCGCCGCCCTCGGCCCATGCAGCGACTGGGAACAGAAAGGCCAGACCTGGAAGTGCAAGGCCGGCAACATTCCGGTGACCTGGCTGCCGAAAGCCGTGGGCAAGTGGAACAGCCTGTACCTGGAAAGCGATGAAACCCCGTGGGACGACGACATCGCCTGCGCCCGGGCCGCTTTCGCCGCGCTGAACGTCGAAGTGCGCTGCGCGCCTGGCAGCTGGGTCGAGGAGGAAGGTGAGGAATCGGCCGATCGCTGGATCCGGATCAGCGCCGATGGTGAAGAAGAAATCACCTGGAAAACTGCGTAACAGACAATGCACAAAACCTGTGGGAGCGAGCTTGCTCGCGATGGGGCCCTTTCAGTCAACAATGATGCTGAATGTCAGCCTGCTATCGCGAGCAAGCTCGCTCCCACAGAGTTTTCGGTGTTCTGAAGATTTGCGTTACAGACCTACAACGTCTTCGGCCTGCAACCCCTTCTGCCCTTCCACCACCGCGTATTCGACCTGCTGACCTTCGGTCAGCGAACGGTGGCCTTCGCCGCGGATCGCGCGGTAGTGCACGAACACGTCCACCCCGTCTTCGCGCTGGATGAAGCCGTAGCCCTTGGCATCGTTGAACCACTTCACGCTGCCGGTTTCACGTGTTGCCATCTGTTCATACTCCTTTTTTATTATTGAACAGGCTTTTCGCAGGAAAGCCTTTGCGGAACGTCAGCCTGCGTCCGACGTCCATAAAAGGGCCCCGGCGACAGACCGCCGAGTATATGACAGGCGACGAAACTCTCAACAGGAGATTACTTCGCCGCTTTTTTGCCGATTTTCGAGTAATCCGGCAAACTGTCGCGCCTACCGAGCATTTGCTCGGTTTCTTCAACTCACGCAGAAGCCGTATGACCCGTTCCCCGTTCCGCCGTCTTGTTTTTGGCACCTTGCGCCGACTGTTGTATCTCTGGGTTCGCTCCGAGACGATCAACCAGTCGTCGTTCACCCTCAACCTCGACCGCAGTCGTCCGGTGTTCTATGTCCTGCAAAACCCTTCGCTGACCGATCTGGCCGTGGTCGACACCGAGTGCACCAAGGCCGGCCTGCCGCGCCCGGTGCTGCCGGTGTCCGTGGGTTCATTGATCGAACCGGCGGCGTTCTTTTATCTGACGCCGGACCCGGACTGGCTCGGCCGTCAGGACAAACGCGGCGCACCGCCGACGTTGACCCGGCTGGTCAGCGCCCTCAGCCAGAATGCCGCCGAAGACGCGCAGATCATTCCGGTCAGCGTGTTCTGGGGCCAGTCGCCGGACAGCGAAAACAGCCCATGGAAACTGCTGTTCGCCGACAGCTGGGCGGTCACCGGGCGTCTGCGCCGGCTGTTGAGCATCATCGTGCTGGGACGCAAGACCCGGGTGCAGTTCTCCGCGCCGATCCACCTGCGCGAACTGATCGAACACAACAAGGGCCACGAGCGCACCGTGCGCATGGCCCAGCGGATCCTGCGAGTGCACTTTCGCAACCTGAAAGCGGCGGTGATCGGCCCGGACATTTCCCACCGGCGCAATCTGGTCAAGGGCCTGCTCAACCAGCCATTGGTCAGGCAGGCCATCCTCGACGAAGCCGAGCGCGAGAACATCTCCCTGGAAAAAGCCAAAGCCCAGGCCCTGCGCTACGGTAACGAGATCGCTTCGGATTACACCTACACCGCGATCCGCTTTCTGGAAGTGGTATTGAGCTGGTTCTGGAACAAGATCTACGACGGGATCAAGGTCAACCACATCGAAGGCGTGCAGAAGGTCGCCCCGGGTCACGAAGTGATCTACGTGCCGTGCCACCGCAGCCATATCGACTACCTGTTGCTCTCCTATCTGTTGTTCCGCAACGGTCTGACCCCGCCGCACATTGCCGCCGGGATCAACCTCAACATGCCGGTGATAGGCGGTCTGTTGCGTCGTGGCGGCGCGTTCTTCATGCGGCGTACGTTCAAGGGCAATCCACTGTACACCTCGGTATTCAACGAATACCTGCACACCCTGTTCACCAAAGGGTTTCCGGTCGAGTACTTCGTCGAGGGCGGGCGCTCGCGCACAGGGCGCATGCTCCAGCCGAAAACCGGGATGCTGGCGATCACGATGCGCAGCTTCCTGCGGTCCTCGCGGATGCCGATCGTGTTCGTGCCGGTGTACATTGGCTACGAGCGCGTGCTTGAAGGCCGGACTTACCTCGGCGAACTGCGTGGCGCGAGCAAGAAGAAAGAATCGATCTTCGACATCTTCAAAGTCATCGGTGCCCTCAAACAGCGCTTCGGCCAGGTGGCGGTGAACTTCGGCGAGCCGATCAAACTGGCGCAATTCCTCGACAGCGAACAACCGGGCTGGCGCCAGCAGGAACTGGGCCCGCAGTACAAGCCTGCGTGGCTCAACGAAACCACCAACCGTCTCGGCGAGAAAGTCGCGCAGCATCTGAACGAAGCAGCGGCGATCAACCCGGTCAATCTGGTGGCGCTGGCGCTGCTGTCGACCACTCGCCTGGCACTGGACGACCGCGCCATGGCGCGAGTGCTGGATCTGTACCTGGCGCTGTTGCGCAAAGTCCCGTACTCGCCGCACACCACCCTGCCTGAGGGTGATGGCCGGGCGCTGATCGAACACGTGAAGGACATGGATCTGCTGTCCGAGCAGAACGATGCACTGGGCAAGATTCTCTATCTGGACGAGCAGAACGCCGTCCTGATGACCTACTACCGCAACAACGTGCTGCACATCTTCGCCCTGCCGGCGTTGCTGGCGAGTTTCTTCCAGAGCACTTCGCGCATGAGCCGCGAACAGATCCTGCGCTACACCCGCGCGCTGTATCCGTACCTGCAGGCGGAGTTGTTCATCCGCTGGAGCCTGGAAGAACTGGATGCGGTGATCGATCAGTGGCTGGAGGCCTTCGTCGAACAAGGCCTGCTGCGCTTCGAGAAAGACGTTTACCTGCGCCCCGCTCCAAGTTCACGGCATTTCGTGCTGCTGACCCTGCTGTCGAAGAGCATCGCCCAGACCCTGCAGCGCTTCTACATGACGGTATCGTTGCTGCTCAACGCCGGTCAAAACGCCCTCAGCGCCGAAGAACTGGAAGATCTGTGCACGGTCATGGCCCAGCGCCTGTCGATCCTGCATGGCCTGAACGCGCCCGAGTTCTTCGACAAGAGCCTGTTCCGTCACTTCATCCAGACCATGCTCGACCTCGATGTGTTGCGTCGCGACGAAGCAGGCAAGTTGAGCTATCACGAACTGCTCGGCGAACTGGCCGAAGGTGCAGCCAAACGGGTACTGCCGGCGGAAATTCGTCTGTCGATCCGTCAGGTGGCCTTGCATCGCAGTGAGGATGCGGCCGATCAGCCCGCCGCCTCCACGCAAAACGACTAGATTGCTACAGGCGTCAGGCTTTTTCTGGCGCCATCGATGCGGAGAATTCCGATGAAAAAACTTTCCCTGCTGGCCGCGGCCACATTGCTCAGCGCCTGCCAGTCCGCTACACCGGGCGGCAAAGCGAGCCTCGACGGCGAAGTGTTCTACCTGCAACGCATCGCTCTGCCTCCAAGCGCGACCTTGAGCGTGAGCCTGCAGGACGTTTCGCTGGCCGATGCGCCTGCCGTCGTGCTCGATGAACAGAAAGGCCCGGTCAAAGGCCAGGTGCCTCTGCCGTTCCACTTGAGCTACGATCCGGCCCAGGTCAAACCCGGCCACCGTTATTCCGTCAGTGCGCGCATCGAAGTCAATGGCGAGCTGATGTTCATCACCACCGAAAACCATGCCGTGCAACTGGATGGCAAGGATCCGCAGCCACTGAAGATCCGCGTCGACTCTGCCCGCTAACGCTTATCGAACAAGGAAGCTTGCATGCTCCGCCCTACCCTTCGCTTCGCCGGCCTGTGCGCAGGCCTGATGATCTCCGCCAGCGCCATGGCCCTGTCCCTCAGCGACCTGTCGCAAGGCGACGCCACCGGCGGTCTCAAGGATGCCCTGACCCAGGGCGCGCAACTGGCCGTCAAACAACTCGGCACCCCGGGTGGTTTCAGCAATAACCCGGAGGTGAAAATCGAGCTGCCAGGCAAACTCGGCAAGGTTGCCGGCAAGATGAAAGCGTTTGGCATGGGCGCCCAGGTCGATGAGCTGGAAACCGCCATGAACAAGGCCGCGGAAACCGCCGTGACACAGGCCCAGCCGATCCTGGTCGATGCGGTGAAGAAAATGAGCGTGGCCGACGCCAAAGGCATCCTCAGCGGCGGCAACGATTCCGCCACCCAATACCTGGACAAAACCAGTCGCGAACAGATCCGCGCGAAGTTCCTGCCGATCGTCAAACAGGCGACCGACAAAGTAGGCGTGGCGCAGAAGTACAACTCGTTCGCCGGTCAGGCTGCGACGCTGGGTGTGGTCGACGCGAAGAGCGCCAACATCGAAAGCTACGTGACCGAACAAGCGCTGAACGGCCTGTTCGAGATGATCGGCAAACAGGAAGAAACCATCCGCAAGAACCCGGCCGCTGCGGCGACGAGTCTGGCGAAGAAGGTGTTTGGTACGCTCTAGGCCGACGCTGCACGGGAGCGAGACAACTCGCTCCCGTCCTTCAACACACCGGCTGGACTGCGTAAGAAGCGACAGTCGACGGCGGTGCATGCACCGTGTTGCCCTCGCCAACCTGTACCACCACTTCATCGTTCGTCCTGAAAAAACCGGGACTGTATTGCGCGTCATCGATCCCCTCGACGCCCACCCGATGCATTGCCGCGATCAAGTCGACGCTCAAGGGCTGGTAACGGTTTTCCCGGGCGAAATTCATCATCCTGTAATTGCCCATGACCATGCGCTCATCCGGCGTGCGCGGCTGCCGTTGATACTTGAGCATGTCCTTGGCAACTCGCGTTGTCGTTGCCGCACCTTCCAAATGGCTGCTGGCGATCACTACGTCTTCGATCAGATCATTGAGCAAATAACTGAAATGCGACCGTTCGCCGATCTGCCCGGTCATGCATTCCAGCGAAGCGGAAGTCGCCTGCAGATCGACGGCCGAAAGGGTTTCCCGTGCCGATGGTGTAGCCCATAGCCCATAGCCACTCAAACACGATGAGCGTTAGCTCGAGTAAAGCTTTTGACGTGCCGGCCCCATCGGCAGGCTGAGTGGAGGGATTTATCCGGGGGCAGGCGCGCAGCGCCGTTTGGCGAAGCCAAACACATCGAGAGGAGGTGCAGCGAAGCAAACCGTAGGCGATGCCCCCGGATGAATCCCGTAACGAAGGAACACCGAGCCAAAGCGAGGTGCCGAACGCCGGGGCCAAGCGTTTTTGGTTACTTTTTTGGCGTTTGAAAAAAGTGACTCGCCGTCAGGGCGAAACCGCCAGCCGCAACGCCGAACAAACGGATATTCACAAAGAACACCCAAAGCATGGTCGGCCCGAAGGCCGCCACGTTCACCAAACCCAATCAAGCCTCCTTGCGAACCCGGAACCAGGCCGCATACAACGCCGGCAAAAACAACAGCGTCAAGGCAGTCGCCACAATCAACCCACCCATGATCGCCACCGCCATCGGCCCGAAAAACACACTGCGCGACAACGGAATCATCGCCAGCACCGCCGCCAGCGCGGTCAGCACAATCGGCCGGAACCGCCGTACCGTCGCCTCGATAATCGCCTGCCAGGGCTTGAGGCCCGCCGCAATATCCTGCTCGATCTGATCCACCAGAATCACCGAGTTGCGCATGATCATCCCCGACAGCGCAATCGTCCCCAGCATCGCCACGAACCCGAACGGCTGGCGGAATACCAACAGAAACAGCGTCACCCCGATCAACCCCAGCGGCGCCGTCAGGAACACCATCGCCGTTCGTGAGAAGCTGCGCAGTTGCACCATCAGCAACGTCAGCACCACGACGATGAACATCGGCACACCGGCATTCACCGATTTCTGGCCGCGCTCGGAGTCTTCCACGGTGCCGCCGACGTCCAGCAGATAACCGTCAGGCAACTCGGCACGGATCGGATCGAGGGTCGGCTGAATCTGCTTCACCAGCGTTGCCGGTTGCTCCTTGCCATAGATATCGGCCCGCACCGTCACGGTCGGCAGTCGATTGCGATGCCAGATGATGCCTTCCTCGAAACCGTATTCCAGGGTGGCGATCTGCGACAGCGCAACGCTGCGACCATTGTCGGTCGGCACTGCCAGGCTCGGCAGCAGCGACAGCTCGGTGCGCTCGTGCACGGTGCCGCGCAGGAGGATTTCGATCAGCTCGTTGTCTTCGCGGTACTGGCTGACACTGGAGCCGGTCAGCGAACTCTGGAGGAATTTCGCCAGGTTCGCCGTACTCACACCCAGCGCCCGGGCGCGGTCCTGATCGATGTTCAGGTACACGACCTTGCTCGGCTCCTCCCAGTCCAGATGCACGTTCACCACGTGCGGATTCTCGCGCACCTTGGCTGCGACTTTCCGGGCCAGCGCACGGACTTCCTCGATGTGCTCGCCAGTCACGCGAAACTGCACCGGATAGCCGACCGGTGGGCCGTTCTCCAGCCGCGTGACCCGCGAGCGCAGGGCCGGGAACTGTTCGTTCAAGGTATCGATCAGCCACGTGCGCAGTGCTTCACGCTCTTCGATGGTTTTCGCCAGCACGACGAATTGGGCAAAGCTTGCCGCCGGCAGTTGTTGATCCAGCGGCAGGTAGAAACGCGGTGAACCGGTGCCGACGTAGGCCACGTAATTGTCGATGCCGGCGCGGTCCTTGAGCATCGCTTCCAGCCGTTTGACCTCGGCGGTGGTGTTGGCCAGCGAAGCGCCTTCCGCCAGTTTGAGGTCGACCATCAGTTCCAGGCGGTTGGAGGCCGGGAAAAACTGCTGTGGGACAAACTTGAACAGCATCACCGAAGCGACGAACAGTCCCACCGTCAGCACGATCACCGTCTTGCGCCGACGCACGCACCATTCCACCAGCCGTCGGACCCTTTGGTAGAACGGCGTGCCATAGGGGTCCGGTTGACCGTCGCCACCGTGTTTGGCCGCATGAATTTTCGCCAGATCCGGCAGCAACTTTTCCCCGAGATACGGCACGAACATCACCGCCGCCACCCACGAAGCAAGCAACGCGATGGTGACGACCTGGAAAATCGAGCGGGTGTATTCACCGGTGCCGGACTGGGCAGTGGCAATCGGCAGGAAGCCTGCGGCAGTGATCAGCGTACCGGTCAGCATCGGGAACGCGGTGCTGGTCCAGGCGTAACTGGCCGCCTTGATCCGGTCGAAACCCTGCTCCATTTTGATCGCCATCATTTCCACGGCGATGATCGCGTCGTCCACCAGCAAGCCCAGCGCCAGCACCAGCGCCCCGAGGGAGATCTTGTGCAGGCCGATCCCGAGGTAATACATGCAGGCGAAGGTCATCGCCAGCACCAGCGGAATGGTCAGCGCCACCACCATGCCGGTACGCACACCGAGGGAGAAGAAGCTCACCAGCAGCACAATGGCCAGCGCCTCGACCAGCACCTGGACGAACTCGCCGACACCGGTTTTCACCGCCGCCGGCTGATCGGAAACCTTGCGCAGTTGCATCCCGGCCGGCAGGTTTTTCTGGAGGCGAGAGAATTCGCTTTCCAGCGCCTTGCCCAGCACCAGAATGTCGCCACCGTCCTTCATCGCCACTGCCAGGCCAATCGCATCTTCGCCCATGAAGCGCATGCGTGGCGCTGGCGGATCGTTGAAGCCACGTCGCACATCGGCGACATCGGAGATGCGGAACGTGCGATCGCCGACCCGGATCGGGAAGTTCCTGATCTCGTCGACCGTCTGGAAATTCCCCGAGACCCGCAGTTGCAGGCGTTCGCTGCCGGTTTCGAAGAAGCCGGCAGTGGACACCGCATTCTGTTCTTCCAGCGCCTGCTGAACCGAAGCCAGCGGCAGGCCCAGGGTGGCGAGTTTGACGTTGGACAGCTCGACCCAGATCTTTTCGTCCTGCAGCCCGAGCAAATCGACCTTGCCCACGTCCTTGACCCGTTGCAGCTGGATCTGGATGCGATCGGCGTAATCCTTGAGCACGGCGTAGTCGAAACCGTCGCCGGTCAGCGCATAGATATTGCCGAAAGTGGTGCCGAACTCATCGTTGAAGAACGGGCCCTGGATCCCCGGCGGCAGGGTCTGGCGGATATCGCCGACCTTCTTGCGCACCTGATACCAGAGGTCCGGGATTTCCACCGAATGCATCGAGTCGCGGGCGATGAAGGTGACCTGGGATTCGCCGGGGCGGGAAAACGAAACGATGCGTTCGTACTCGCCGGTTTCCATCAGCTTCTTTTCGATGCGCTCGGTGACCTGACGTGAGACTTCCTGCGCCGTGGCGCCGGGCCAGCGGGTCTGGATGACCATAGCCTTGAAGGTGAACGGCGGGTCTTCGCTCTGACCGAGCTTGGTGTAGGACAACGCGCCGACGATAGCCAGCAGAAGCATCAGGAACAGTACGATCTGGCGATTACGCAACGCCCATTCGGAAAGGTTGAAGCGCATCGGGACTTACTCCTTGTCCGCCAGTTTGACCACACGGTTGGAGCGATCCACGGGACGCACCTGCTGCCCTTCCAGCAAAACATGGACGCCGGCGGCCACGACCCAATCGCTGGCATTGAGGCCTTCCAGGACCGGTACGGTTTTCTCGCCGAATGGGCCGACGCGCACGGAGGTCTTTTTCAAGGTGTTGTTGGCGCTCACGACCCAGACGTAGGTCGCACCGTTTTCTGCGGTCAGGGCCGAGAGCGGCACCGACAGCGGGATCACGTCGGCGGTCTGCACGAACACTCGGGCGCTCTGGCCGAGTTCGACCGGCACGTTGCCGGCGGTGAAGGCGATGCGAGCGGCGAAGGTACGGGATTTCGGATCGGCCGCCGGCGACAGTTCACGGATCTTGCCGGCGAAGCGCTGGTTCGGTTGAGTCCAGAGTTCCACAGAAACAGGCTGCCCGACCTTGAACCGTCCGAAGCTTTGTTCCGGCAGACTGATCGACACCTCGCGTTCGCCGTCGGTCGCCAGGGTAAATACGGTTTGCCCCGCCGCCACGACTTGCCCGACTTCCACCGTACGCCTGGCCACTACTCCGTCCTGGGGCGCGCGCAAAACGGCATAGCTGGCCTGATTGGTCGAGACGTTGAATTCGGCTTTGATCTGTTTGAGGCGCGCCTCACCGGAGCGGTAGAGGTTTTCGGCATTGTCATAGGCCGAGCGACTGACCATCTGCCGCTCCATCAGCGTCTTGTAGCGATCACGCTCGGCGCGCGCCAGATTGAGGTTGGCTTCGGCGGCAGTAACCTGAGCGCGAGTGGCTTCCAGTTGCAGGCGCACGTCCTGCGGATCGAGCTCGGCCAATGGCTGATCGGCTTTCACCCGCTGGCCTTCCTCGACCAGTCGTCGGCTGACTTTACCGCCGATCCGGAACGCCAGATCCGGTTCATACCGGGCGCGAACCTCGCCCGGATAGCTTTCCATCGACTGCACCGAAGGCTCTGGCTGGACCACCATGGCCGGTCGGACGCCGACTTGCGCGACCTCCTCCTGGCCACATGCCGACAAAAAAACAGCCAGACCGATTGGCAACGCGACAGACAACGCATGGCGGAACATGGTGAAGGACCTTTCGCTAAGGTGGCTTGGAATAATTATACTGGCCGGTATGTTATTAATAGCAAACTCACCAGTCCAGTATTAAAAGCGAAGAATGCCGAACACTCTTTCAGCACCAAACGGCCCCGGCCGCCCGAAGGATCCGGCCAAACGCCAGGCCATTCTCGAAGCGGCGAAAATCCTGTTTCTGCGTCACGGCTACGCCAACACCAGCATGGACGCGGTGGCTGCCGAGGCTGGCGTGTCGAAGCTGACGGTCTACAGCCATTTCAACGACAAGGAAACGCTGTTTTCCGCCGCCGTCGTGGCCCGATGCGAGGAGCAATTGCCACCGCTGTTCTTCGAATTGCCGGACGGCATTGCGGTGGATAATGTGTTGCTGAACATTGCCAGAGGCTTCCATCACCTGATCAACAGCGATGAGTCGGTGAACCTGCATCGCCTGATCATGGCCCTGGGCAGTCAGGATCCGAAGCTGTCACTGATCTTCTTCGAGGCCGGTCCCCAGCGCATGGTGCAGGGCATGGAAAGGCTGCTGCGACGGATCGATGAAACCGGCGCGCTGCGCATCGACAACCCGCACAACGCCGCCGAACACTTCTTCTGCCTGATCAAGGGTGCGGGGAATTTCCGGCTGCTGTACGGCTGCGGAGAACCACTGACCGGCGAGGCAGCAGAAAGCCATGTGCAGGAAGTGGTCGAGTTGTTCATGCGGGCCTACAGGCCCTAGAAATCCAGAGTTTGGGCTGGCCCCTTTGCGAGCAGGCTCGCTCCCACATTTCAAATGCATTCCAATGTGGGAGCGAGCCTGCTCGCGAAGGACAGTGACCCGGGCTCAGGCCTTGAGCGCTTTCTTCGGGTAGATGTCATAACGACTGGACTTGCCGTCCAGCGCATGACTCGGCTTGGGCCCCTCGATACACGGTGCCTTGCGCGGACGCTTGACCACCACCCGGTGCGAGGCCAGCGCCAACGCTGCTTCCAGCAGTGCCGGTGCATCCGGATCATCGCCCACCAGCGGGCGGAACAGGCGCATTTCCTTCTTCACCAAGGCCGTTTTCTCACGGTGTGGAAACATCGGGTCGAGATAGATCACCTGCGGTGGCTCGCCCTCCCAGTTACGCATGACCTCGATGGAGTTGCCCTTGAGCAGCTTCATTCGCGCCACGATGGGCGCCACGTCGAAATCTTCCGCCGCCCGGGCCAGGCCATCCTCCAGCAACGCGCCGATCAGCGGCTGACGTTCGATCAGGCTCATCTCGCACCCCAGGCTCGCCAGTACGAACGCATCCTTGCCCAGGCCGGCCGTGGCATCCAGCACCCGTGGACGCACGCCCTGGGCGATGCCCACGGCCTTGGCGATCATCTGTCCGTTGCCGCCACCGTACAACCGGCGATGGGCCGCCCCACCCTCGACGAAGTCCACCCGTACCGGGCCCGGCGCATCCGGCCCCAGCTGTTGCAGCTGCAGGCCCTGCTCACCGACCTGCAAGGCAAACTCGCCATCAGCCAACTGCAACGGCAGATTCAGGCGCTCGGCCCACTGCCCGGCCTGCGCCTCGAAAGTCGGGCCGAGGGCTTCGACATGGATGCGGCAGGCCGCGGGTTGCTCAATCATGAAAACACGCTCAAAAAAGTTAAGGATCGGCAAAAACCGCCGATAACCCAATCAACGCGCATTTTGCCAGAGCTGAGCGTCGACCGAAAAAAATGTCAGGCATTCTTCCCACATCGATTGGCTACATTTCGCCCGCAGGCGATTTCAGCCGTCATAACACTCAAGCATTGGGCGGCGTCAGTCACCTGTGGCAGGATTTCTTTGCCCAGGCACTGGCCGAACAAGCGAGTGATGGGGTGCCGGCCTGCGGCACATTTCCGCCGGTCGATCTGGAAAGCCCTGAAGAACCGACCATCGGCAGCGAACTCCACGCCCACATCATCGACCAGCGCGAATGCAACGTGGTGGACACTCCGGTTCGCCCGCCTGAGCCACTGTTCCTGCCGATCGCCGAAATCGACATGGAACTGGCCCAGCCGTACCCTCCGTTCCCGCCGGAGGACATCAAGACTCAGCAAAAGCAGCAGGACTTCGACAGCAGCTGGGTACGCCCGATCGTGATCAACAACGGCCAGCCGCTGCCTGAGCCAGGCCCTGCCCCGCAGAAGAAACCGTTGTATCTGCCGATTGCCGAGTTCGACCTGGACCTGCTCCAGCCGTACCCGCCGTTCCCGCCGGAAGAACTCATCGAACAACAGAAAGCCCTGGACTTCGATAACGGCTGGGTACGCCCGATCGTTCAGCAGAACCTGCGCATCGCTGCCTGATCCCGCCTCGCTTCAATCCTTGAAGAATTGATTGGCCCTGGCGTACGGCATCGAGCGCGAGGTGAAGTCGAACGTGCCCGACTGCTGGATTTCCTCGGCAGCCCGGAAAAATTCGCCAAACGCCGCCAGTGCCAGCGCCGAGCCGGTGCTGATGCGCTTCACGCCCATGTCCTGCAACTGTTGCACAGTCAATTTAAGGCCACCAGACATCAATACGTTGACCGGTTTCGGTGCCACTGCACGCACCACAGCCAACACTTCTTCAGCCGTTCTCAACCCCGGTGCGTAGAGCACGTCGGCACCGGCCTCGGCGAACGCCTGCAAACGGCGAATGGTGTCGTTGATATCGGGATGACCGTGCAGGTAGTTTTCCGCGCGGGCCGTCAGGATGAAGGGAAACGGCAGCGTGCGCACCGCCGCAACCGCGGCTTCGATCCGCGCCACGGCGTGTTCGAAACAGTAGATCGGCGCATCCGGACGTCCCGTGGCATCTTCGATGGAACCGCCCACCGCACCCGCTTCGGCTGCGCGCATCAAGCTTTGCGCGGACTCGACCGGGGCGTCGGCAAAACCGTTTTCCAGATCCACCGCCACCGGCAAGTCCGTGGCGGCGGCAATCGCCCGAACGTTGTCCAGAGTCTGTTCGAGCCCCAACGCACCATCAGGTTTTCCTTGAGAAAACGCATGACCGGCACTGGTGGTCGCCAGCGCCTGGTAACCCAGGCTGGCAAGCATCTTCGCCGAACCTGCATCCCACGGATTGGGAATCACGAATATCCCGGGACGCGCATGCAGCGCTTTGAAGGCTTCGGCTTTGCGGGTTTGTTCTTTTAGGGCTGGGGCATCCATGGACAGGCTCCTGGGCAGGAAAAAAATCCGCCTCAGAGCAGGTCAAGTTGCTCGGCGGCGGGTTCTCTGTATAGCTCAGGCAGCGATGGCAGGCCAGGCAAACGTTGCATCAGTTGCGCATGGAACCGTTGCGCCAGCTTCGCCGCCAGAATGTTATCGGCGGTGTGCAGGAAGATGTACGGCGTGCGGCCCTCTTCGATCCACTCGGCGATCTTGGCCACCCATGGCACCAGAAACGGATCATTGGCTTCAAGTTCGGGATGGCCGATGAAGCGCACCTGCGGGAATTGGGTGAACGCTGCCGGACGCGTCGGCACGCGGGGCTTTTTCGATTGCGCATGAATCACCGAAGACTCGGTGGACAGACAACTGAACAACGCACGCGGATCGAGGCAGATGCGCTCGACGCCGCGATCCAGCAACAGGCGATTGAGCAGGCGTTCACTGTCGCCTTTGGCGAAGAACTGTTCATGGCGCACTTCCACCGCCAGCGGTCGATCAAACGCATCGATAAAGGCTGCCAGCTCTGGCAATCGCTGCGGAGTAAAGCTTTTCGACAGTTGCAGCCACAGCGGCGACACGCGCTCGCCGAGAGGAGCAAGTAGCTGGATGAAGCTTTGCGCGGCGGTCAGTTGATCGCGCAGATCACCACCATGGCTGATGTCGCCGGGGAATTTGGCAGTGAAGCGAAAGTGCTCGGGCATGACTTCGGCCCAACGCTGCACGGTGGCTGGTGACGGACTGGCGTAGAAAGTCGTGTTGCCTTCCACGGCGTTGAACACTTGCGAATACAGGCCGAGGAAATCGGTGGTCCTGGCATCTGCCGGATACAGATACTCGCGCCAGGCGTTTTCACTCCAGGACGGGCATCCGAGGTAGTAAGGCAGACCCATCAGATGTAGAGATCAAGGCCCAGCACGTCTGCTTCCCAATCGACAAAACCGGCGGTGCTCAGGTAGCTGGCCAGGGCCATGGCCACGCTTTTTTTCATCGCACGGTGATAAATCATGTCCTGTTGACGGGCGGGCAGGTTGCTCAGGCGTTGCGCGGCGGATTTGGCAGCACGGGCGGCCAGTTGTGCCTCGGAGGGGAATTCCGGTTCACCTTCGATATCGTCGACGGACTCATCCAGCGCCGGACTGCCTTTGCGAGGCTTGCGCTTGATGGGATAGGAATGAGTGGAAACGCCGTCTATACGCATAAAGTCATGCTCGGTATCGATGATGGCAATTTAGCGGCACCTGACCGACTTAGCAAATCGCCGAGTGATAACTAGAACACATAAAACACAAAAGGTTTAAAGCGCGGGGTTGGAAACGGACGATTGGCAGCGTTCAGCCATAACGCCGCACCTTGTGGGAGCGAGCCTGCTCGCGAAGAGGCCGGCACATTCAACATCAATTTACGCTGACACGACGCCTTCGCGAGCAGGCTCGCTCCCACAGGGTTGGGGTGGATCAGCGGGCTTTCGGCGTGGCGACCTTATCGCGCAGGTAAACCGGCTGGGCGTCGTCCGCCGGAATCGACTCGCCACGCTCCCAGGCGAACCGGGCCAGGGTCAGCAGGTCTTCGGCATGGGGCAGCATGCTTGCATCGGTACCGCTCGCCGTAACAGCCAGGCGCTCGCCATAGCCCCAACCGGTGCCCGCACCGAACCAGTCGCCGGCAGCATCATCCGGCAGTGCGACGGTTTCCGGCGGCAACACCGCCTCGGTACCGACCAGACGCATCTCTCCCGCCGTCTCGCGATAGCAGCCCCAATACACTTCATCCATTCGTGCATCGATGGCCGCTGCAACCTGTTTCACACCGTGCTCGCGATAAGCGCGTTGCGCCAGCACCGCCAGGTTCGATACCGGCAACACCGGACGTTCCAGAGCAAACGCCAGGCCTTGCACCACGCCGATGGCGATGCGCACACCGGTGAATGCGCCCGGGCCACGACCGAAGGCGATCGCGTCCACTGCCTGCAATGTGGTGCCGGCGTCCGCCAGCAGTTGCTGGATCATCGGCAGCAGTTTCTGCGCGTGCAGGCGCGGGATCACCTCGTAATGGCTTGTGACCTTGCCGTCGTGCAGCAAGGCAACGGAGCAAGCTTCAGTCGCGGTGTCCAGGGCCAGCAAGGTACTCATCGATGTGTCCGTAAATCAGGTGGGGAAAAGTGCGCCAGTATAAACAACTACGGCCCGCAAGCGGGCCGTGGATGATGCAGCGGATCAGGTTTTTCAGCTCAGCGCTTCAAGCACCTTGGCGGTGATCGCTTCAACCGAACCGACACCCGGAATGTGGCTGTACTTCGGCTTGCCGTTGGCGGCCGACAGCTTCTGGTAGAAATCCACCAGCGGCTTGGTCTGCGAGTGGTAGACCGACAGGCGATGGCGCACGGTTTCTTCGGTGTCGTCCTTGCGCTGCACCAGCTCTTCACCGGTGATGTCGTCTTTGCCGGCAATTTTCGGCGGGTTGTAGACGATGTGGTACACGCGGCCGCTGGCCTCGTGAACGCGACGGCCAGCAATACGCTGAACGATTTCTTCGTCGTCAACGGCGATTTCAACCACGGCATCCAGCTCGACACCGGCTGCCACCAGCGCTTCAGCCTGAGGGATGGTGCGCGGGAAACCGTCGAACAGGAAACCCTTGGCGCAGTCAGCCTGGGCGATGCGATCTTTGACCAGCGCAATGATCAGGTCATCCGACACCAGGCCGCCGACATCCATGATGCCCTTGGCCTTGATGCCCAGCTCGGTGCCGGCCTTGACCGCAGCGCGCAGCATGTCGCCGGTGGAAATTTGCGGAATGCCGAATTTCTCGGTGATGAACTTAGCCTGAGTACCTTTACCGGCCCCGGGAGCTCCCAGCAGAATGACGCGCATTAGATGTGCTCCTCAATTTTTTTATAAAAAGCTTTTGCAAAACAACGGATTCGCCTCATGGGGCGAAATCCTGAAAATAGGGTCGTGACCGCTCAAACGGCCAGAGGCTGACCAAGATACACAGCAGGCTGCCCCCACACAAGACGCCAAAAGTCGGAGAAACCGGCGTCTGCCGCGACCTTGCGACGCGGTTCCCCAAGTCGCAACCCCGTCATTAACTGTCGCTTGCCCGCCTGTTTCCCACGATCGATAAACGGCACCCGCCGCGAACCCCGGGTACCTCGTCCCCCGCAGAAAACCTTAGCCGGTATTTCGCAAACCGGCGGCAATCCCCGCCACAGACACCAGCAACGCCTGTTCCACCGGGCTGTCCTGCTCGACGTTGGGCTGTCGCGAACGGGCCAGCAATTCAGCCTGCAATAGATGCAGCGGGTCGAGATAGGTGTTGCGCAGGCGGATGAATTCCAGGGTGTCCGGGCTATGTGCCAGCAGTTGCGACTGACCGGTCAGGCCGAGGACCACGGAACATGCCTGCGACAATAGGTCGCGTAAGTGCACACCCAAAGGTAACAAGTCCGACTCAACCAGTCGCTCATCGTAGGACAACGCAATGTCGGCGTCGGCCTTGGCCAGCACCATTTCCAGCATGTCGATGCGGGTGCGGAAGAACGGCCACTGTTCGCGCATCTGCCCCAGGAGCTCGCCTTCGCCGCGCTCCAGTGCCTTGCTCAGCGCGGTTTCCCAACCCAGCCAGGCCGGCAGCATCAGGCGTGTCTGGGTCCAGCCGAAGATCCACGGAATCGCCCGCAGACTTTCGATGCCACCGGCGCGGCGCTTGGCCGGCCGACTGCCCAGCGGCAGACGCCCCAGCTCCTGCTCC
The DNA here is from genome assembly GCF_046231795.1 of Pseudomonas sp. KCJK9016. Lineage (NCBI taxonomy): Bacteria > Pseudomonadati > Pseudomonadota > Gammaproteobacteria > Pseudomonadales > Pseudomonadaceae > Pseudomonas > Pseudomonas sp. KCJK9016. The sequence continues at coordinate 82,375 of NZ_JBJJMM010000013.1, forward strand.
GGCGTCGACTGGCGGAAATACTCGACGAACTGAGGATTTTCCCGCACCACGGCGCGGTAGGCGGCGACACCGTCGGCGGCCAGTTCATCCATCAGATGCCGCCATTGCGGCGTCGGTGGCGGTGGTGGCAGCAAAGTCGCTTCGAGCACGGCAGCCAGATAGAGATTGAGGTTTTGCTCGGCGATGTCCGGCAGGCCGAATTTGAAGCGAATCATTTCCCCCTGTTCGGTGGTGCGGAACCGTCCGGCTACCGAGCCCGGCGGCTGCGACAGGATCGCCGCGTGAGCCGGGCCACCGCCACGGCCCACGGTGCCACCGCGACCGTGGAACAACAGCAGTTCGACCTGCTGCTCGCGGCAGATCTCCACCAGCCGCTCCTGCGCCCGATATTGCGCCCACGCTGCAGCGGTGGTGCCGGCGTCCTTGGCCGAGTCGGAATAACCGATCATCACTTCCTGCGGGCCTTGCAGGCGTGCGCGGTAGCCCAGCAGCAGCAACAGGCGCTCGATCACCGGGCCGGCGTTGTCGAGGTCGGCGAGAGTTTCAAACAACGGCACCACGCGCATCGGCCGCAGTACACCGGACTCTTTGAGCAGCAGTTGCACCGCGAGTACATCCGAAGCGGCGCCGGCCATGGAGATCACGTAGGAGCCCAGCGACGCACCCGGTGCGGCGGCGATTTCCTTGCAGGTGGCGAGCACTTCGGCGGTGTCGGCCGAAGGCTTGAAATACGCCGGCAGCAGTGGTCGGCGGTTTTGCAGCTCGCGACTCAGGAAGCTGATGCGCTGCTCTTCGTCCCAATCCTCATAACGCCCGAGGCCGAGGTAATCGGTGATTTCGGTCATCGCTGCACTGTGGCGCGACGCGTCCTGACGCACATCCAGACGAACCAGGAACAGGCCGAACGTGACGGCCCGACGCAGGCAGTCGAGCAGCGGGCCGTCGGCGATCACGCCCATGCCGCATTCGTGCAGCGAGTGGTAGCACAGTTCCAGCGGATCGAGCAGGTCGCGATTGTTGTGCAGCACATCAGCCGGTGCCGGCGTGGTGGCGGTCAGCGAGGCATGGGCCCAATTACGCGTGGCGCGCAGGCGTTCGCGCAATTGCTTGAGCACCGCTCTATAGGGTTCGGCGCTGTCACCGGCCCTGGCCTTGAGCGTATCGCTGGCCTGTTGCATCGACAGTTCGGCCGCCAGGTGATCGACATCCCGCAGGTACAGATCCGCCGCCATCCAGCGCGCCAGCAATAGCACTTCGCGGGTCACGGCTGCGGTAACGTTCGGGTTGCCGTCGCGGTCTCCGCCCATCCATGAAGCGAAGCGGATCGGCGCGGCTTCCAGTGGCAAACGCAGGCCAGTGGCGGCGAACAGCGCCTGATCGGCCTTGCGCATGTGGTTGGGAATCGCCTGCCACAGCGAATGTTCGATCACCGCAAACCCCCACTTGGCCTCGTCCACCGGCGTTGGTCGAGTGCGGCGAATTTCCTCGGTATGCCAGGCTTCGGCGATCAGGCGTTGCAGGGTGTTGTGGATTTGCTCACGCTCGGCGCTGGTCAGGTCGCGGTGATCCTGCGCCGCCAGTTGCGCGGCAATCGCGTCGTACTTCTGGATCAGCGTGCGCCGGGCCACTTCGGTCGGGTGCGCGGTCAGCACCAGCTCGATTTCCAGTCGCGCCAGCTGGCGGGCCAGCGAATCGGCGCTGTGCCCTTCTTCACGCAGGCGGGCGAGCAGTTCCGGCAGCACACGGGATTCGAACGGCGCCGCCTGCGACTCTTCGCGGCGATGGATGAGCTGGTACTGCTCGGCGATGTTCGCCAGGTTGAGAAACTGGTTGAACGCTCGCGCCACCGGCAACAGCTCATCCTCGCTCAATTGATTGAGGCTGGCGCTGAGTTCGGCGTCCATCGAGCCACGCCGGTCGGCCTTGGCGCCCTTGCGAATCTGCTCGATCTTGTCGAGAAACGCCTCGCCATACTGGTCACGGATGGTGTTGCCCAACAGCTCACCGAGCAGGTGAACGTCTTCGCGCAAGCGTGCATCAATATCGGTCATCGGCATCTCTCCAGCAGTAATCGGTAACGGATCGCAAGTGAGCGGATGAACAGAGAGTGCCGCTGCGGGACGCTTCTTACAAGCAGACGACGAAGGGACTTTAAACCTTGTCCCTGGAAGCTAGTCTCAACAGTAAGCCCCACAACGGCTTGCCGCCGACTGACGGCGGACACTCACCCAGACCTGCCACGAGCAGGTACGACATGAGGTCATCATGAAAATCCGTGAACTCGCCCAGCATTGGGAAGAAACCGCCAAGGGTCGCCTGACCGACACTGGCTACACGATTCATCTGGATGTGGAAGCTGCCGCACGGCTGGCGGCGATCGCCGAGATGTACCCCAAACGCCATGCCGAAGAACTGCTCGGCGAGCTGATCGGCGCGGCGCTTGAAGAGTTCGAAGCGAGCCTGCCTTATGTGAAAGGCTCGACCGTGGTCGCCACCGATGAAGAAGGTGATCCGCTGTATGAAGATGTCGGTCCGACACCGCGTTTTCTCGCGCTTTCGAGAAGGCATTTGCAAGACCTCTGCGCTGCTGCCGGCAAACAAAAACACTGACACCAATGAGATCAAAACTGTGGGAGCGAGCCTGCTCGCGAAAGCGGGGCATCAGTCGACATCGATAGTGACTGTGCCACCGGATTCGCGAGCAGGCTCGCTCCCACATTGACTTTATTCCTGCCTGCAAACAGGTGTGTTTTTGGCATTTTAAACGCCTGCGCGTACCCCTCAGCACCGCCAAAGTTCCCGCCTTAGAGCCTTGCCCGTTCGGTCAGATTTTTTTTGGGCGATGAGCCATCTTTTCTGAACTTTTGAAAAATGCCTTCGGTCGGAACAGGTAACCACGCCTGGAACGAGCGTTTCAAAACGCACTTGCACATGACGGTTGCGGCTCCGCTACCAGGATGGATTTCGAAGCTTCCAAGGAATTAACCAATGGAGTTGAAGACCATGAAGACCCAAACCTCGTTCTCTCACCTGCGCGGTCTGAAACTGGCCGCCCTGGCCATCGGCACCAGCTTCGTACTGGCCGGTTGCGCCGGCAATCCTCCGACCGAGCAGTACGCCGTGACTCAATCGGCGGTCAACAGCGCGGTCAGCGCCGGCGGTACCGAATTCGCCGCCGTGGAAATGAAGCAGGCGCAGGACAAGCTCAAGCAAGCCGAAATCGCCATGCACGACAAGAAGTATGACGAGGCCCGCACGCTCGCCGAGCAAGCCGAGTGGGACGCCCGCGTTGCCGAACGCAAGGCTCAGGCGATGAAAGCCGAGCAGGCGCTGAAGGATTCCCAGAAAGGTGTTCAGGAACTGCGTCAGGAAAGTCAGCGCACTGTGCAGTAAGCGCGCATCCCGACCGCAAGGCTGAATCTCTTATCGATAGAAAGGACGAACGATTATGCGTAAACAACTGATGATCCCCGCTCTCCTGGCCGCAAGCGTTGCCTTGGCTGCCTGCTCCACGCCGCCCAACCCGAACCTGGAACAGGCCCGCACCAACTACGCCGGCCTGCAGGCCAACCCACAGGCGAGCAAGGTGGCGGCACTGGAAACCAAGGACGCCAGCGATTATCTGGACAAGGCTGACAAGGCCTATCTGGACAAGGAAAAAGCGTCCAAGGTCGACCAGCTGGCCTACCTGACCAACCAGCGCGTGGAAGTGGCCAAGCAGACCATCGCCCTGCGCACCGCTGAAAACAACCTGAAGAACGCCGCCGCCCAACGTGCCCAGGCCCGTCTGGATGCCCGCGATCAACAGATCAAACAGCTGCAGGACAGCCTCAACGCCAAGCAGACCGACCGCGGTACCCTGGTGACCTTCGGTGACGTGCTGTTCGCCACCAACAAGGCCGACCTGAAATCCAGCGGTCTGGTGAACATCAACAAACTGGCGCAGTTCCTCCAGCAAAACCCGGATCGCAAAGTGATCGTCGAGGGTTATACCGACAGCACCGGTTCGGCGAGCTACAACCAGTCGCTGTCCGAGCGTCGTGCCACTTCCGTACAGGTCGCACTGATCAAGATGGGCGTCGATCCGTCGCGCATCGTGACTCAGGGCTATGGCAAGGAATACCCGGTGGCGGATAACGGCAGCGTTTCGGGCCGTGCAATGAACCGTCGGGTGGAAGTGACCATTTCCAACGACAACCAGCCAGTGATGCCGCGTTCGGCTGTCAGCTCGAACTAAGCGTCACGCTGGAATGAGAAAGCCCCGCCTGAGTGATCAGGCGGGGCTTTTTTGTCTGTCGCAGGTTTATTCTTCGAGCTTCTGCGGCGTCTCCTGCCCCATGCAGCGCACGGCCTTTTTCTGGCTGTTGACCAGCACCCCGGTCAAACCTTTCTGTTCGGTGTCGAACAGCACCAGCACGCCATCGATGCACTGCGCCACTTGCGGCGCCGGGGTCAGCGAGACCTTGTAGTCCTCGCCGGGAATGGTCTTGAGCATGGTGAATTCGTTGAGCAGCAACGCATCCTCGGGTTTGGCGAAGTGCAGGTAGCCGTAGTACCACAGGGCGCCGACGGTGCCGAGGATGCTGCAGATACCGGTGATGATCAGCGGGATGGCGTTGCGTTCTTCAGTCATTGCGGACTCTCGTTTTCAGAATTCGGGGGTTGCGGGTAATTCGGGACTTCGCCGAGGCGGCGCAGTCCGTTGAAATGCTCGGGGTCGTCGAGGTAGCGCAGCATGACCTGGCGCCACACCGGATCGCCGAAGGTCTGCACATGCCCACCGCGAGTCAATTGCAGGACCCGGGGTGGCGGCGCAGCCTGATACAGGCGAATGCCGTTGGAAAGGGGCACCAGCGGATCGTCGATGCTGTGGAAGATCAGTTTCGGTACGCCTTTGAGCTGCGGCATCGAGTTGATCGCACTGTCGCTGTCCGGCACCAGCCACGACAGCGGCACCTGGAACGGCCAGGTCATCCACGAGGTGCTGAGGGCGTATTGGCCGACGCTGCGGTAACTGGCCGGAACCCCGTCGAGCACAAAGGCCTTGAGCTGTTTTTGCCTGTCCGGATGCTGCACCAGCCAATGCACGGCCATCGACCCACCGAGGCTCTGGCCGAGCAGGATCAGCGGCTTGCCTTTGACTTCCGGCGCTTGATCCAGCCAGGCAAACGCGGCGTCGATGTCCTGATAGATCGCCGGCAGGCTCGGTTTGCCTTCGGACAGGCCGTAACCGCGATAGTCCACCAACAGCACCTGATAGCCGTTTTTCGGCAACCACCAGCTCCCGCCCAGGTGCATCGGCAGGTTGCCGCCGTTACCGTGCAGGTGCAGCACCGTGCCCTTGACCTCGACACCGGGTCTGGCCGGCAGCCACCAGGCGTTCAGCTTGAGGCCGTCTGCGGTGGTCAGGGTGACGGTGCGGTAGTCGAGCTTCGCCCTTTCCGGGGTGAATATCTGGCCTGGCTCGGGGTAGAACAGCAAAGAGCTGCAACCGCCGAGGGTCAGGAGCAGGCAAAGGATGCCGAGGATTCTCATCCGGTGAAACCTCGCGAAGAGAGTTGAAACACAACCCTGAGGAAAACAAATGACCTTGTGGGAGCGGGCTTGCCCGCGATGGCGGCGGATCAATCGACATCAATGTTGAATGTCAGACCGCTATCGCGGGCAAGCCCGCTCCCACAGAGGACGGTGTGGGCCTACAGAATGTTGGAGTAATCGGCCTCGATCCGGTCCAGGCTCAAGTGATTGAGGAAGTTGGAGAAGCACATCCACGCCGACAACGCATTCATGTCACGGAACTGGTCCGGCAGGTACTTGGGCGGCACCACCAGGCCTTCGTCCACCAGTTGCCGCAGGGTCCGCATGTCCTCCAGCGTGGTCTTGCCACAGAACAACAGCGGAATCTGCTCGAGCTTGCCCTTGCGCACGGCCAACTGAATGTAGTTGTAAACCATGATGAAGCCCTTGAGGTAGGACAAGTCTTTGGTGAATGGCAGACCGGTCGGCGTCGATCCACGGAAAACCCGACTGGCGTTGCCGTAGCTTTCCGCCAACTCGAAGCCCTGTTCACGGAAGAACTCGAAGACCTGCAAGAAGTCCGCGCCCTCCTCGACCATGTGAATGGCGCGGGTGCGATTGGTCAGTTTGCGCAGGCGGCTCGGATAGGAAGCGAACGTGATGATTTCCATCAGGATCGCCAGGCCTTCCTGAGTCACCGTCGACGAGGGCGGCCCCTTGGACAGGAAAGTGCAGATCGGCTGATTCAATCCGTTGAGCGTGGTACCGACGTGCACCAGTCCTTCGTGGACTTCCAGCGCACGCACGTCGCGGTCGTTGAACATCGCGTCGGTGCGGATCTTGATGTAGTCGGCGCCCGCCGCCGCATCGGCGACGATACCGTCGGACTCAAACACCCGGATGGTTTCCTCGGCCTCGCCGAACACCTTGTTCAACCGGGTTTGCAGCAAGTGCACGGCATCCTTGGCCGTGAGCGACTTCGGTTCGTCCTTCAGGTCGCCGCGGCCATCAATGTTATTCAGATAGTCCGACATCATCAGGCCAAGGTCGGCCAGCGTCGGGTCACCGGCATGGAACGCATCGGATGCGGCGCCGTACAGCTCCTGGGAAATCAGGCCGAAATCTTCGGTGCCGCGCGCTTCGAGCATGCGCACCACCATGCGGTATTCCTTGCACATGCGCCGCATGATCTGGCCGACCGGGTTGAACTGACCGAGCTGGCGGGTGATATCCCGTTCGATGTTCTGGAATTCCAGCTTGACCTTGCTCGAATCGAAGGTCAGCGCCCGGTTGAGGTAATAGTCCCGATCCACCGCCGGCATTTCCTTGCCCTTGGCCTTCAGAAACCCCTTGCGGATGTTCTCGTCCCACTTGACCGCATCGAGCACGCGGATCGGCGTCTGCGCCAGCACAATGCGATCGGACAGCGTGCGTATCGTCTGCTGGTAATCGTCCACCCGAAACTCCTGTAGAAAACGTGACGAACTGAATTATTTGGCTTTGGCCTGATGCTGATAGCGCACCGCTTCGACGAATACGTCAGAGTTGGCCGGATCGTCGAGGTAAGCAAAGACCTTTTCCAGCGCGCTGTCGACCAGCACACCGTCACCGTCATCGGTCTGGAACCCTTGCCCGTCGAGGCTTTTCTGCGCGATGGCCTGGTTGATCTGTTCGAGGTCGAGGTTGTAGATCACCAATTCGCGCTTGTCGGTGATCTCGAAACCGGCGATGGTGAAGTGCCCGCCATAATGCGCCGGCACCTTTGCCGACAGGTACCAGCGGTTGCCATGGCGCGACACGGTAAAGGGGTAGGCTTCACGCTCCTGAGGCCGCGCCTTGAACCAGGTCACCGCCTGATAGCGGTCATTGCCCAGGCGTGTCAGCTCGAGATTCATCGGTTCGCCCCAGGCATTGGTGCTCGCCCATTGCCCGAGCAGCCCTTTGGGCGCCGGCTCACGGGCGGGCAGCGGATCCTTGAAGGTCACCAGACAACCGCTGAGCAGCAGGAACGACAGCGCGATCAACGCGCCACGCCAGGCTTTCATTCGACACTCCCTATGAACCGAACTCGCCACCGGACCTGTGGGAGCGTTACACCGACGCGAGTACCAGGTGCATGTAGCGCGTCAGAATGCCGAGCATGTCCTCTTCGGCCAAAGGCTCGGCGTCGTTGAGCAGGCCCTGATATTCCATCCGTCCGATAATCGCCGTCAACACCTTGGCGTCCTGCTTCGGCTCGCGCGAGCCCAGCACCTGGAACAACTGGCAGGTGCCCTGCAACAGAATCTGCTGATGAGAACGGACCAGTTCCGCCAGTCGCGGGTTGAGCAGTGCTTCCTGGCGGAAAGCCTGTTCAGCCATCAAATGCTCCCGGCGATTGACCAGTTGCCGGTGCACGTAGTCGGCCATCAACCGGGCGATATCGTCCGCCAGCTGCGAACGCGACTCCGGGCTGCCGTCGCCGCTGACCACCATTTCGCGCAACAGGCCTTCGTTGTTGATCCACAGCTTGGCCATGTAGGCCGCACTGCGTTCGACGTACTGGGCGAAGGTATCGGTGAGCAGGTCATCGATGTCCTTGAAGTAATAAGTGGTGGCCGACAACGGCACGCCAGCCTCGGCCGCCACCGCGCGATGGCGCACGGCGCGCACGCCATCGCGCACGACAATGCGCATCGCCGCATCGAGAATGTCCTGGCGACGCTGCTCGCTGCCCTGTCGGCTGGCCTTGCGACCCTGGTACTGAACACTTTCAGCGACCGCAGTGGCGATACCCGCTGCACCTTCTTGAGCCATTGCACCGATCACGACAGGCATACCTCTGTTGTTTTGTTCAAAATTAACCATTTGATACGTTTGTACCAGACAGGCAATAAAAAGCCGCCCATTTCAGGCGGCTTTTTTATTGAAACACTTACGCTTGTGGCCGCATGTGCGGGAACAGGATCACGTCGCGGATCGACGGCGAGTTGGTGAGCAACATCACCAGACGGTCGATACCGATACCCTCGCCTGCCGTTGGCGGCATGCCGTACTCCAGCGCGCGAACGAAATCGGCGTCGTAGTGCATGGCTTCGTCGTCGCCGGCGTCCTTGTCGGCCACCTGGGCCATGAAACGCTCGGCCTGGTCTTCCGCATCGTTGAGCTCGGAGTAGGCGTTGGCGATTTCACGGCCACCGATGAACAGCTCGAAACGGTCGGTGACGTTCGGGTTCTCGTCGTTGCGACGGGCCAGCGGCGAAACTTCGAACGGGTACTGGGTAATGAAGTGCGGCTGCTCGAGCTTGTGCTCGACCAGCTCTTCGAAAATCATCACCTGCAGCTTGCCCAGACCTTCGAAGCCCAGCACCTTGGCGCCGGCCTTTTTGGCGATTTCACGCGCCTTGTCGATGTCGTTCAGGTCATCGGCGGTCAGCTCGGGGTTGTACTTGAGGATCGAGTCGAACACCGAGAGACGGGCGAACGGCTCGCCGAAGTGGAACACCTTGTCGCCGTATGGCACATCGGTGCTGCCCAGCACCAGTTGTGCCAGTTCGCGGAACAGTTCTTCGGTCAGGTCCATGTTGTCTTCGTAGTCGGCGTAAGCCTGGTAGAACTCCAACATGGTGAATTCAGGGTTGTGACGAGTCGAAACGCCTTCGTTACGGAAGTTGCGGTTGATCTCGAACACTTTTTCGAAGCCACCGACCACCAGACGCTTCAGGTACAGCTCCGGCGCGATACGCAGGAACATTTCCATGTCCAGCGCGTTGTGGTGGGTTTCGAACGGTTTGGCCGCGGCGCCACCAGGAATGGTCTGCAGCATCGGCGTTTCGACTTCGAGGAAGTCGCGCTTCATCAGGAAGCTGCGGATGTGCGCGATCACTTGCGAACGCACGCGGAAGGTCTGGCGCACGTCTTCGTTGACGATCAGGTCAACGTAACGCTGACGGTAGCGCTGTTCGGTGTCGGTCAGGCCGTGGTGCTTGTCCGGCAGCGGGCGCAGGGATTTGGTCAGCAGGCGCACGCTGGTCATCTCGACGTACAGGTCGCCCTTGCCGGAACGGGCCAGGGTGCCTTCGGCGGCGATGATGTCGCCCATGTCCCAGGTTTTCACCGCGGCCAGGGTTTCTTCGGACAGGGTCTTGCGGTTGACGTAGACCTGAATGCGACCGGTCATGTCCTGGATCACCATGAACGAGCCACGGTTGAGCATGATGCGACCGGCAACCTTGACCGGGATTGCAGCCTCTGCCAGCTCTTCCTTGGTCTTGTCCGCGTACTGTTTCTGCAGCGCATCGCAGTAGTTTTCGCGACGGAAGTCGTTCGGGAAGGCATTGCCCTTGGCGCGCTCGGCAGCAAGCTTTTCCTTGCGCAGGGCGATCAGGGAGTTTTCTTCCTGTTGCAGGGCTTGCGAATCGGGTTGTTGGTCGCTCATGTCTTTAAATTTTCCATCACAGGTTCGTTGCCCCCGAGCCTGACGGCCCGGGGATCGCCAGCAAGGCTGGCTCCTACAGGAATCGCGGTGTCAGGCGATCCTGTATTGCAGGCTTACAGCCCCGATTTCAGGCTGGCTTCCAGGTAACCGTCGAGGTCGCCGTCGAGGACTTTCTGGCAATCGCTGCGCTCGACGCCGGTACGCAGGTCCTTGATGCGCGAGTCATCGAGAACGTACGAACGGATCTGGTGACCCCAGCCGATATCGGACTTGCTGTCTTCCAGCGCCTGGGAGGCGGCGTTGCGTTTCTGCATTTCCAGCTCGTACAACTTGGCCCGCAGCATTTTCATGGCGGTGTCCTTGTTCGCGTGCTGGGAACGTTCGTTCTGGCAACTGACCACGGTATTGGTCGGGACGTGGGTGATACGTACCGCGGAATCCGTGGTGTTTACGTGCTGACCACCGGCACCGGAAGAACGGTAGGTGTCGATGCGCAGATCCGACGGGTTGATGTCGATCTCGACGCGGTCGTCGATCTCGGGGGACACGAACACCGCCGAGAACGAGGTGTGGCGACGGGCGCCGGAGTCGAACGGGCTCTTGCGCACCAGACGGTGTACACCGATCTCGGTACGCAACCAGCCAAAGGCGTATTCGCCCTTGATGTGCACGGTCGCGCCCTTGATCCCGGCGACTTCACCGGCCGACAGCTCCATGATGGTCGCGTCGAAACCGCGCTTGTCGGCCCAGCGCAGGTACATGCGCAGCAGGATGTTGGCCCAGTCCTGGGCTTCGGTGCCGCCGGAACCGGCCTGGATGTCCAGGTAGGCGTTGTTCATGTCCATCTCGCCGCTGAACATGCGACGGAATTCCAGCTGCGCCAGGGACTCTTCGAGACCTTGCAGCACTTCGACGACGTCGTTGACCGCGCCTTCGTCGTTTTCTTCGACGGCCATGTCGAGCAGCTCACGGGAGTCGGCCAGGCCGGTGGCCAGTTCGTCAAGAGTCTCGACGATCTGCGCCAGCGCAGAGCGCTCGCGGCCCAGTTCCTGGGCGTATTCGGGCTTGTTCCAGACGGCAGGATCTTCAAGCTCGCGATTGACTTCGATCAGACGCTCATGCTTTTGATCGTAGTCAAAGATACCCCCGAATAGATTCGGAGCGCTCGGACAAGTCCTTGATGGTGTTCAGGATCGGATTGATTTCCATGGCGGGCAGCACTCGTTGGCAAACTTTTGAAAGCCGGCGAGTATAACGTAATCAGGCTGTCACGGCAGCCCGTCCGGCGGCTCTTGAGACGATTCACTTGACATGATGCTGATCGATTGTGGGAGCGAGCCTGCTCGCGAAGACTGTGCATCAGGCGACATCGATGTCGACGGTGCGGCCGCTTTCGCGAACAGGCTCGCTCCCACGGGGGTATTGCCTCCCTATTCGATCCCCACCTGATTGCGCCCGTTGTTCTTCGCCTGATACAGACCACGATCCGCCGCCGAGATCAGCAACCGGCAATCGCTGCCCGCCTCGGGCACCATGGTCGCCAGGCCGATGCTGATGGTCAGGCTGGAACCTTCAGCCGGCGCATTGTGCGGAATCTTCAGCGCGGCGACGGTCTGGCGCAGTTTTTCCGCCACCAGCCGCGCCCCGCCCGGCGAGGTATTGGGCAACACCAGCGCAAACTCTTCTCCGCCATAACGTGCCGGCAGATCGGACGGCCGTGCGCTGGCCTCGCGAATCGCCGTGGCGACCTTGCGCAAGGCTTCGTCGCCTTCGACATGACCGAAGGTGTCGTTGTAGGACTTGAAGTAATCAACGTCGATCATCAGCAACGACATCTGGCTCTGGTCCCGCAGCGAGCGGCGCCATTCCAGTTCCAGGTATTCGTCGAAGTGCCGGCGGTTGGACAGCCCGGTCAGGCCGTCGGAGTTCATCAAGCGTTGCAGTACGAGGTTGGTGTCGAGCAACTGCTGCTGGCTGACCCGCAGCGCGCGATACGCCGCGTCCCGTTGCAGCAGGGTCATATAGGAGCGCGAGTGGTAACGGATGCGCGCAACCAGTTCGATGTTGTCCGGCAGTTTCACCAGGTAATCGTTGGCCCCGGCGGAGAACGCCGCGCTCTTGATCAGCGGGTCTTCCTTGGTCGACAGGACGATAATCGGGATGTCCTTGGTCGCCGGATGATTGCGGTATTCGCGCACCAGCGTCAGACCATCGAGACCGGGCATCACCAGATCCTGCAGGATCACCGTCGGTTTGATCCGCACCGCATGGGCCACAGCCTGTTGTGGATCGGAGCAGAAGTGAAAGTCGATGTTCTCTTCATTCGACAGCCCGCGGCGCACGGCTTCGCCAATCATCGCCTGATCGTCCACCAACAACACCATGGCGGCGTTCTCGTCGGTTTTGATGTCATCGATCTGTAAATCATTCATGGGCGGTCACCTGAGTGATGCGGAGGCCAGGATTGCGGATGAATACGTTCATTTGGGGAAAATCTCCAGCAATCGTGGCGCAATCTTTTCCAGTGGACGGATTTCTACGGCTGCATCAATGGCCGCGGCGGCCTTGGGCATGCCGTACACGGCACTGCTTTGCTGATCCTGCGCGATGGTCAGATAGCCCTGCTGACGCATGAGCTTAAGCCCTTGGGCCCCGTCGCGTCCCATCCCGGTCAATAAAACCCCGACAGAGTCACCATTCCAGTAATGGGCCACGCTTTCGAAAAACACGTCGATCGAGGGGCGATAGATCTCGTTGACCGGCTCGGCGGTATAGGCCAGCGTGCCGTTCTTGAGTAACCGGATGTGATGATTGGTGCCGGCCAGCAGCACCGCACCCGCCTGCGGCGGCTCGCCTTCCCGGGCCAGGCGCACGTCAAGGCCGCTGGCGCTGGCCAGCCATTCGGCCATGCCGGCGGCGAACACCTGATCGACGTGCTGCACGAGCACGATGGCGGCAGAAAAATTGCGCGGCAGGCCTTTGAGCAGAACCTCCAGCGCCGCCGGGCCACCCGCTGACGAGCCGATCGCCACCAGCCGCTGGCATGACGCCGAACTGCGCGGCGGGGTCTGGGCCGGCCGCGAGCGCGCGGTCTTTTCGCCGATCAGCCAGCCGATGTTAAGGATTTTGCGCAGCAGCGGTGCCGCCGCCTGCTGGGCGTTGCCGGCGCCGAGGGCCGGCGTGTCGACTACGTCCAGCGCACCATGGCCCATGGCCTCGAACACCCGGTGCACGTTTTGCTGGCGGTCGACGGTGACGATGACAATCGCGCAGGGGCTCTCGGCCATGATTCGACGGGTGGCCTCGACGCCGTCCATCACCGGCATGATCAGGTCCATCAGGATCAGGTCCGGCGTATCTTCCGCACACAGCCGCACCGCTTCGGCGCCGTTATTGGCGACCCAGAGCACCTGATGCGCCGGTTCGAAGGCCAGCGCCCGGCGCAGGGCCTCCACCGCCAGGGGCATGTCATTGACGATCGCGATCCTCATGCCCGCGCTCCTCCGATGAGTTCAACCACAGCATCGAGCAAGGCGTCGTCATGAAAACTGGCCTTGGCCAGATAATAGTCCGCCCCGGCGTCCAGTCCCCGGCGCCGGTCTTCTTCGCGATCCTTGTAGGACACCACCATCACCGGCAGCGATTGCAGGCGATTGTCACGACGCAGCAGCGTCACCAGTTCGATGCCGTCCATGCGCGGCATGTCGATATCGGTGATCAACAGATCGAAATCCTCGGAACGCAGGGCGTTCCAGCCGTCCATGCCGTCGACGGCCACCGCCACGTCATAGCCGCGATTGAGCAGCAGCTTGCGTTGCAGTTCACGCACGGTGAGCGAGTCGTCGACCACCAGAATCCGCTTGCGCGCCGCTTCCGCACCCTGACGGCCATGGCGGGCGATACGCTCCAGGCGCCCGGTGTTCAGCAACTTGTCCACCGAGCGCAGCATGTCTTCGACATCGACGATCAGCACCACCGACCCGTCATCGAGCAAGGCCCCGGCGGAAATGTCCTGCACCTTGCCCAGTCGCTCGTCCAGCGGCAGCACCACCAGCGTGCGCTCGCCGATGAAGCGCTCGACCGCCACGCCGTAGATCGCCTCGCGCTCGCGGATCACCACGACCTTCAGCATTTCGCTGTTGTTCTGACTGGCCGGGCGCTGCAACAACTGACTGGCCGCGACCAGACCGACATGCCGCCCCTCGTGCCAGAAATGCTGACGGCCTTCGACCTGCACGATGTCGTCCGGCGCCAGGTCGCACATGCGCTCGATGTGTGCCAAAGGGAAAGCGTAGGCCTCGTCGCCGACCTCCACCACCAGACTTCGCACCACCGACAGGGTCAGCGGCACTTCGAGATGAAAGCGACTGCCCTCGCCTGCCGTCTGCTCCAGCACCACCGCGCCGCGCAACTGGCGGACCATATGCTGCACCGCATCGAGACCGACACCACGGCCGGAGACTTCAGTGACCTTGTCCCGCAGGCTGAAACCAGGCAGGAACAGGAAGCTCAGCAGTTCCTCTTCGCTCAACTGCGCGGCGGTTTCCGCCGGCGACAACTGACGCTCGACGATGCTGCGCCGGACTTTTTCCAGGTCCACACCATTGCCGTCGTCACTCAGTTCCAGCACCAGCAGGCCGGCCTGGTGCGAGGCCCGCAGGCGTATCAGCCCCTCTTCGGGCTTGCCTCTGAGCAAACGTTCCTGCGGCGTTTCGATGCCGTGATCCACTGCGTTACGCAGCAGGTGGGTCAGCGGCGCTTCGAGCTTTTCCAGCACGTCGCGGTCGACCTGGGTTTTCTCGCCTTCGATTTCCAGGCGCACCTGTTTGCCGAGGCTGCGGCCCAGGTCCCGCACCATGCGCACCTGTCCGGACAGCACATCGGCGAACGGCCGCATACGGCAGGCCAGCGCCGTGTCATACAGCACTTGCGCACGCTGACTGGCCTGCCAGGCAAACTCGTCGAGTTCGGCGTTTTTCTCCGAAAGCAATTGCTGGGATTCAGCGAGCAGACGTCGCGCATCCTCCAGCGCTTCCTGGGCCTCCAGACTCAGGGCATGTTCCTTGAGATGCACATTGAGACTTTCCAGCGCCCGCAGGCCATTGTTCTGCATGCGCTTGAGGCGCTGCATGGTGGCCAGGTGCGGTTTGAGGCGCTGGGTTTCCACCAGGGATTTGCTCGACAGATCGAGCAGGCTGTTCAGGCGTTCGGCCGTCACCCGCAGCACCCGCTCGCCGCCTTCGGCAGCGCGCTTGCTCTTGCGCGGTGCGGGTGAAGGTTCCGCCGGGAGAGTCTCGACGGGAGCCTCAACCGGCACCGGTTCACTCAACGGCGCAGGCACAGGCTCAAGCTGCAGTTCGGCCATCGCCGGCTTATTCGGTGCAACAACTTCGACCACCGGCCCTGCCGGATCGAGCAGCTTGCCCATCAACGCCACATAGGCGTCGATGTCCGCCGGTTGCGGGCCATTGGCCGGCGTGGCGATGCGCATCAGCAGGTCGGTGCCCTGCAACAGCGCATCAATATGTTCCGGACGCAGGAACAGGCGCCCCTCCTGGGCACTGACCAGACAATCTTCCATGACGTGGGCGACGCTGACGCCGCTGTCGATGCCGACGATCCGCGCGGCCCCCTTGAGCGAGTGCGCCGCACGCATGCAGGACTCAAGCTGATCGGCCTGGGTCGGATTGCGCTCGAGCGCCAGCAGCCCGGCACTCAGTACCTGGGTCTGGGCTTCGGCTTCGAGGCTGAACAGCTCCAGCAGGGACGCGTCGCGCATTTGCTCGGGGGTCATGTGAGGCTCCGGGTCACGGCAGACAGCAACTGTTCTTCATCCAGCCAGCGCAGGCTGCGGCCTCTGAAAGGCAGCACACCGCGGGTGTATTTGGCACTGGCCTGCGCCCCGGAGTGCGAGGCGGCATCAAGAATGCGTTCGTCGATCGCGTGAATGCCATCGACTTCATCCACCGGCACCACCACCGGACCGCCCTGAGCCGCAATGATCAGCATGCGCGGCATGATCCGCGCCCCCGTTACCGGGGCAGCACTGCTATCGAGATCGAGCAGCTCGACCAGCGACAGGCATGCCACCAGTGCGCCGCGCACGTTCGCCACGCCAAGCAGAGCCCGCGAGCGCTGGTGCGGCAAGGAATGAATGGCCTGCATCGGCGCGACCTCCACCAGACTGCGGGTGGCCAGGCCGAGCCATTCTTCGCCGAGGCGGAACATCAGCAGCGAACGGGTTTTCAGCTCGGTTTCGACCTGGGTCGCCACCGGATCGCGCTCGTCCTGCTGCAATGCATAGCGGTCGAGCAGGCGCGTGGCTGCGGCGGAGTACACCGAGCAATTGCGGCAATGAATGTGTTCCTCCAGCAACGGACAGGACTTGTCGCCGTGAATGCCGATGCGGTTCCAGCAATCGTCGATCGCCCGGGCGTCTTCGTGGGTGACGTTCAAGGTGTCGGACGGGATCATCGTTTACGCTCACTGTCTGCGGTGCGACCGCTGCGGGCGGCACGCTCCTGCAATCGTCTGGCACCCGCCGCATCACCCTGGGTCTGCAGCAGCGCGGCCAGGTGCATCAGGGCTTCGGGGTGTTGCGGTTCAAGGTACAGGGCTTTGCGATAGTAGCTCTGGGCTTCGAGCGCAGAGCCTGCGACATCACTGAGCAGCCCGAGCCAGTAGAACACCTGGGCCACCGGTTCATGACTGCGCAAATACTGTTCGCACGCGGCACGGGCCTCGGCGCTCTTGCCTTCGTTGGCCAGGGCGGCAATGTTGGCCAGCAGGGTCGCCGCGTCGGGATTCGGGCTTTTGGCGGTGGCGGGCAACGGCGTCACAGCGGCAAACGGGCGATTGCGCACCGGCGGCGGTGGCGTGCTGCGCACCGGTTGGCGCACGGGCAACGGGGTCGGGACAGCGACCGGCATCGGCAGCGGTTCGGGCTGCGGATCGCTGTGGCGAGTGAACGCGAAAGACTGCGGAATCCCGATCGAACGCATGCCCAGTCTTCCGAGCAGACTGCCCTCTGCCGGGCCGATAAACAGCACGCCGTCGACATGGGTCAGGCGCTTGAGCACGGCAAATACCTGCTGCTGGGTCGGCTGATCGAAATAGATGAGCAGGTTACGGCAGAACACAAAATCGAACGGCGGCTCGTTGGCCAGCAACGCCGGATCGAGCACGTTGCCCACTTGCAGGCGTACCTGTTCGCGGACGATTTCATTCACCCGATAACCCTCGTTCTCCGCCAGGAAGTGCCGCTCGCGAAAGTCCAGCGCCTGGCCGCGAAACGAGTTCCTGCCGTAGAGCGCCCGTCGCGCCTTGTCCACGGACAGGGGGCTGACGTCCATGCCGTCGACCTTGAATTGATGGGGTTTGAGGCCTGCATCCAGCAATGCCATGGCAATCGAATAGGGTTCTTCACCAGTGGAGCACGGCAGACTGAGGATGCGCAGCGCCCGCATGTTGTTCAGTTCGGCCAGGCGTTTGCGTGCCAGTTTGCCCAGGGTGGCGAAGGATTCCGGGTAACGGAAAAACCAGGTCTCGGGGACGATCACCGCTTCGATCAGCGCTTGCTGTTCGTCCCGCGAGCCTTGCAGCGTTTGCCAGTACTCGTCGGCCGTGACCGTTTGCGACAGGGTGATGCGCTGGCGTACCGCCCGCTCGATAATCGCCGGCCCCACCGAAGCGACATCAAGGCCGATGCGTTCCTTGAGGAAGTCGAAGAAGCGCTGATCGCTGCTCATGGCTGTTCCTCAAGTCGCTTTGGGTCCAGCGGCGGCGTCGGAAACAGCAACGAACGCACTGACTCGTCCAGCAGGTCGTTGACCCGCACCCATTGCACCAGCCCGCGAGCATCCTCCCGGACCAGGCCCAGGTACGGCGCCTGACGATTGTCGAGACCGTACGGCTGGAAATCATCCGGGTTGCAACGCAGGGTGTCGGTGGCCTGTTCGAGAATCAGCCCGAGCCATTGCGACGGCTGCGAATCGTCCGCACGGTAATGCACCAGCACCAGACGTGTGCTGGTGCGTACCTCGGCGGGTTGACCGAAGGTCAGGGCACTCAGATCGATCACCGGCACGACCGAGCCGCGGTAGGCGAACACGCCCGCCACCCAGTGCGGCGCCCGGGCAATCGGTTTCAACGGCAGGCGCGGCAGCACTTCGGCCACTTCGGTGGCGCGCAAGGCATAGCGCTCGCCGCCGATGTGAAACAGCAGGAACAGGGCCTGTTTCGCCACGGGTGCAGCGTTGCGTCTGGCGGTGATTTCGCTCATCAGACTTTGAATCGCGAAACGCCGCTGCGCAGGCCCACGGCCACCTGGCTCAGCTCGTCGATGGCGAAACTGGCCTGACGCAACGACTCGACCGTCTGGCTGCTGGCATCACCCAGTTGCACCAGCGCGTGGTTGATCTGTTCGGCGCCGGTGGCCTGGGCCTGCATACCCTCGTTGACCATCAGCACCCGCGGCGCCAGCGCCTGTACCTGATGGATGATCTGCGACAGCTGCTCGCCGACCTGCTGCACTTCGGCCATGCCACGACGCACTTCCTCGGAGAACTTGTCCATGCCCATCACCCCGGCGGACACCGCCGACTGGATCTCGCGGACCATCTGTTCGATGTCATAGGTGGCCACGGCGGTCTGATCCGCCAGCCGCCGCACTTCGGTGGCGACCACGGCAAAACCGCGGCCGTATTCACCGGCCTTCTCCGCTTCGATCGCGGCGTTCAGCGACAGCAGGTTGGTCTGGTCGGCAACCTTGACGATGGTCACTACCACCTGATTGATGTTGCCGGCCTTCTCGTTGAGGATCGCCAGTTTGGCGTTGACCAGATCCGCCGCGCCCATCACCGAGTGCATCGTTTCCTCCATGCGCGCCAGGCCTTGCTGCCCGGAGCCGGCCAGCACCGAGGCCTGATCGGCGGCGGTGGACACTTCGGTCATGGTACGCACCAGATCCCGGGAGGTCGCCGCGATCTCGCGGGATGTAGCGCCGATTTCAGTCGTGGTGGCGGCGGTTTCGGTGGCGGTGGCCTGCTGTTGTTTGGAGGTGGCGGCGATCTCGGTCACCGACGTGGTGACCTGCACCGACGAGCGCTGGGCCTGGGACACCAGCGCGGTGAGCTCGGTCATCATGTCGTTGAAGCCGGTTTCCACTGCGCCGAACTCATCCTTGCGCTCGAGGTTCAAACGGCTGCTCAGGTCGCCCGTGCGCATGGTTTCCAGGATCTGCACGATGCGGTTCATCGGTGCCATGATTGCACGCATCAGCAGCAAGCCACAGAGGCCCGCCGCGAGCACCGCCACCACCAGCGAAACGAACATGCTGAACTTGGCACCCGCCACGGCATCATTGATAGCGTTCATGGCCTGCTCGGAGACCTTTTTGTTCTCGTCAATGATGTCGTTGAGCTTCATGCGGCCGTTGATCCACGCCGGAGTCAACTTCTCGTTGAACATCTTGATTGCTTCGACTTCCTGATTACGTTTGTGCAGGTCCAGCACGACATCCTGGATCTGCATGTAATCGTCGTGATCCTTCTCGAATGCGGCGAACTCGGTGCGATCCTCGTCGGTGAACAGCGTATTGCGGTAGCTGCCCATGAACATCTGAAGCCTGGCCTCGAACGCCTTGTAATTTGCCGCGTCTTCGGCACTGACGCCCTGGCCTTCCTTGAGCCCCAGCAACTCCTGGGTCTTCAAGTAGCTGTCGACCCAGCTGCCGCGGATCATCGAGCTGTAATAGACACCGGGAACCGCGTCATCACGCACGCTGCTCTCGCTGGCCTCGATCTTCAACAACCGTGAATACGAGACAACCACCATCAACAGCATGATGGCGATAATCACCGCAAAGCTCGCCAAAATGCGTTGGCGCAACGTCCAGTTCTTCACAGTCAGTCCTCGGGGCCAGATCGAAATTGCGGGGGAGTATAGCTGAGGGCGGTGTTTCATTTATAAGACGGTTTGCCGCGCTCAGGCCTTCCGGTAGTAAACGGGGCGGGCTCTGGGCAGGGACTTTCAAGGAATCGGAGGGTGGCGTACCAGTGACGTAATGGCAAAAAGAGGCGATGGATCGGTCATTCGTTGGTAGATGATCTGCAACCCACTACCGCGGCATCCCCCCGTAGGACCTTGCGAATGTAACTCACGTCTTTGCTTGCAGCTTCGCTCGCAACGCCCCTCTGAAAAATCGATATACACTCGAGGCAATCTATAAAAACCGCCCACCGGGTAAACCTTCCATGATGACCTTGCGTCAGATCCGCCATTTCATCGCCGTGGCCGAGACCGGCTCGATCTCCGCCGCTGCGCAAACCGCGTTCATTTCCCAATCGACCCTGACCCTGGCCATCCAGCAACTGGAGGAAGAAATCGGCGTCAGTCTGTTCAACCGCCACGCCAAGGGCATGACCCTGACCCATCAGGGCCACCAGTTCCTGCGCCAGGCGCACCTGATTCTGGCCACCGTGGACAACGCCAAGCGCAGCCTGCAACAGAGCACCGATCAGGTCGCCGGGCAGTTGATCGTCGGCGTGACCAGTCTGGTGGCCGGTTATTACCTGGCGGATTTACTCACCCGTTTCCAGCGCGCCTATCCCAATGTCGAAATCCGGGTGATGGAGGACGAGCGGCCGTACATCGAGCATCTGCTGGTCAGCGGCGAGATCGATGTCGGTGTGCTGATCCTCTCCAACCTCGAAGACCGTCACGCCCTGCAGACCGAAGTGCTGACCCACTCGCCGCACCGTTTGTGGCTGCCGGCCCAGCATCCGTTGCTGGAACACGACAGCATCAACCTCGCCGATGTTGCCCGGGAGCCGTTGATTCAGCTGAACGTCGATGAGATGGATCGCAACGCCCAACGCCTTTGGCGCGGTGCCGGGCTGCAACCGAAAATTACCCTCAGAACGGCGTCTACAGAGGCGGTGCGAAGTCTGGTGGCGGCGGGCCTCGGCGTGTCGATCCAGCCTGACATGACCTACCGCCCCTGGTCGCTGGAAGGCGACATTATCGAGGCCCGACCGATTGCCGACCTCAGCCAGACCCTCGACGTCGGTCTGGCCTGGCGTCGTGGCACTGCGCGCCCCGCGCTGGTCGATCCGTTCCTGACCGTGGCCCGCGAGCAGCCTCACGGCGGACGCAAGCCATCTATTTAATCGAATGCCACCTTCAGTATTTAGAATTTGTCGACCCCGGAGCCGCGCACTAGTCTTGCTGCATCGATAAGACGGTCGGCTCCCGGAACAGGGAGCAACATGCCTTTAAAACAAAAAGAAACGCAAGAAAAGAGAACCCTCAAAATGGCTGGCGCGCAGACCCACATGCACACCGCGTTGCTGATCGACGGCGAACTGGTCACCGGCCAGGGTTTTGTCGAGCCGATCCTCAACCCGGCCACCGGCGAAGTCCTGACCCAGATCGCCGAAGCCAGCACCGAGCAAGTTGAAGCCGCCATTTTCGCCGCCCACCGCGCCTTTGCCGAGTGGTCGCGCACCACCCCGCAACAACGCTCTAATCTCCTGTTGGAAATCGCCAACGCCGTCGAACAGCAGGCCGATCAATTGGCCCGCCTCGAAGCCCTGAACTGCGGCAAGCCGCTGCACCTGGCGCGGCAGGACGATTTGACCGCCACCGTCGATGTATTCCGCTTTTTCGCTGGCGCCGTGCGCTGCCAGACCGGCCAGCTCAGCGGCGAATACGTGCCGGGCTACACCAGCATGGTGCGCCGCGATCCGATTGGCGTGGTTGCTTCGATTGCACCGTGGAACTACCCGATCATGATGGCCGCGTGGAAGATCGCACCGGCCCTCGCCGCCGGCAATACGCTGGTGTTCAAGCCGTCCGAGCACACGCCGCTGTCGATCCTGGCGCTGGCTCCGGCACTGGCCGAAATCCTGCCGCGCGGGGTGATCAACATCGTCTGCGGTGGCGGAGAAGGCGTTGGCAGTCACTTGGTCGGGCATCCGAAAGTGCGCATGGTGTCGCTGACCGGCGATATCGTCACCGGCCAGAAAATCCTCCAGGCCGCCGCCAAAACCCTCAAACGCACGCACCTCGAACTCGGCGGCAAGGCTCCGGTGATCGTCTGCAACGACGCGGATCTGAAAGCCGTGGTCGAGGGCGTGCGCACTTATGGCTATTACAACGCCGGGCAGGATTGCACGGCGGCTTGCCGGATCTACGCCCAGGCGGGGATTCACGACAAATTGGTCGCCGAGCTCGGCGCGGCGGTCAGCAGCCTGCGCTTCGCCGGCAAACGCGATGCCGACAACGAGATCGGCCCGCTGATCAGCACTCGCCAGCGCGACCGGGTGGCCAGTTTCGTCGAGCGCGCCCTCGGCCAGCCGCACATCGAACGGGTGACCGGTGCGGCGGTGCATTCCGGCGCAGGCTTCTTCTATCAGCCGACCCTGCTGGCCGGGTGCAAACAGAGCGATGAAATTGTCCAGCGCGAAGTGTTCGGCCCGGTGGTGACCGTGACTCGCTTCGACGAACTGGCGCAAGCAGTGGACTGGGCCAATGACTCGGAATACGGCCTCGCTTCGTCGGTCTGGACCCAGAACCTCGATAAAGCAATGCAGGTCGCCGCACGGCTGCAATACGGCTGCACCTGGATCAACAGCCATTTCATGCTGGTCAGCGAAATGCCCCACGGTGGCCTGAAACGCTCCGGTTACGGCAAAGACCTGTCCAGCGATTCGCTACAGGACTACAGCGTGGTGCGGCACATCATGGCCCGCCACGGCCAGCATCTCTGACTACGCTAATAACAAGCCGCTGACGGCATGCTCCACCGCGTTCACAACTGCCCCGACCATAATTTAAAGAAGAGGGTTCATCATGTTCGTGCACAAGACCGCACTGCTCAGTGCAATCACCACGGCCCTGCTGGCCAGCGCCGGCGTTCAGGCGGCGGATCCGCTGAAGGCAGTCGGTGCCGGCGAAGGCCAGCTGGATATCGTCGCCTGGCCCGGCTACATCGAACGCGGTGAAAGCGACAAGGCTTACGACTGGGTGACCGGTTTCGAGAAGGAAACCGGCTGCAAGGTCAACGTGAAAACCGCCGCCACCTCCGACGAAATGGTCAGCCTGATGGCCAAGGGCGGTTACGACCTGGTGACCGCGTCGGGCGATGCCTCGCTGCGCTTGATCGTCGGCAAGCGTGTGCAGCCGATCAACACCGCGTTGATCCCGAACTGGAAATCCCTCGACCCACGCCTGAAAGACGCGCCGTGGTACGTGGTCAACAAACAGACCTACGGCACCCCGTACCAGTGGGGCCCGAACGTGTTGATGTACAACACCAACGTATTCAAGACCGCGCCGACCAGCTGGAGCGTGGTATTCGAAGAACAGAACCTGCCCGACGGCAAGCCGAACAAGGGTCGCGTGCAGGCCTATGACGGCCCGATCTACATCGCCGACGCGGCGCTCTATCTGAAATCCACCAAGCCTGAGCTGGGGATCAAGGATCCGTACCAGCTCACCGAAGATCAGTACAAAGCCGTACTGGAACTGCTGCGCGCGCAGCAGAAGCTGATCCACCGCTACTGGCACGACACCACGGTGCAGATGAGCGACTTCAAGAACGAAGGCGTGGTCGCGTCCAGCGCCTGGCCGTATCAGGTCAACGGCCTGATCACCGACAAGCAGCCGATCGCTTCGACCGTGCCGAAAGAAGGCGCCACCGGTTGGGCCGACACCACCATGCTGCACGCCGAAGCCAAACACCCGAACTGCGCGTACAAGTGGATGGACTGGTCGCTGCAACCGAAAGTCCAGGGCGATGTGGCGGCCTGGTTCGGCTCGTTGCCGGCGGTTCCGGCGGCGTGTCAGGGCAGTGAACTGCTCGGTGCTGAAGGCTGCAAGACCAACGGGTTCGATCAGTTCGACAAGATCGCCTTCTGGAAAACCCCGCAGGCCGAGGGCGGGAAGTTTGTGCCCTATAGCCGGTGGACGCAGGACTACATTGCGATCATGGGTGGCAGGTAATCGATCTTTTCTGTGGGAGCGAGCCTGCTCGCGAAGGGACCGGCACAGCCAACATTGATGTCGACTGACATAACGCTTTCGCGAGCAGGCTCGCTCCCACATCAGATCAGCACGCATACCGCGACCTCACTTGGCACCCGATAACCGATAGTCGTTTTTCAGAAGTCCAGGCAGGGCCGCTGCGACGGCCCTCGCCTTTTTGGAGCACCGCACCATGACGCTTGCAGTCCAGTTCACCAACGTTTCCCGGCAGTTCGGCGAGGTGAAAGCCGTTGACCGGGTTTCCATCGATATCCAGGACGGCGAGTTCTTTTCCATGCTCGGCCCCTCCGGCTCGGGCAAGACCACATGCCTGCGTCTGATCGCCGGGTTCGAGCAACCGAGCGCGGGCTCGATCCGCATTCACGGCGCCGAAGCCGCCGGTCTGCCGCCCTATCAGCGCGACGTCAACACGGTGTTTCAGGATTACGCACTGTTCCCGCACATGAACGTGCTGGACAACGTCGCCTACGGTTTGAAAGTCAAAGGCGTGAACAAGAATGAACGTCACAAGCGCGCCGAAGAAGCCTTGGACATGGTCGCCCTCGGTGGCTACGGCGCACGCAAACCAGTGCAGTTGTCCGGCGGTCAGCGCCAGCGTGTCGCCCTCGCCCGCGCCCTGGTCAATCGTCCGCGAGTGCTGTTGCTCGACGAGCCGTTGGGCGCCCTCGACCTGAAGCTGCGCGAACAGATGCAGAGTGAACTGAAGAAGCTGCAACGCCAGCTCGGCATCACCTTCATCTTCGTCACCCACGACCAGACCGAAGCGCTGTCGATGTCCGACCGTGTGGCCGTATTCAACAAGGGCCGCATCGAGCAGGTCGACACCCCGCGCAATCTGTACATGAAACCCACCACCACGTTCGTCGCCGAATTCGTCGGCACTTCGAACGTGATTCGCGGTGATCTGGCGCGCCAGCTCAGTGGCCATCCGCAGCCGTTTTCGATCCGTCCGGAACACGTGCGTTTCGCCGAAGGCCCGTTGGCCGGCCATGAAATCGAAGTCAGCGGCCTGCTCCACGACATCCAGTATCAGGGCAGCGCCACGCGCTACGAGTTGAAACTGGATAACGGCCAGACCCTGAGCATCAGCCAGGCAAACAATCAGTGGGGCGACAGCAGCGCGCAGCACCAGACCGGCCAGCGCATCAGTGCACGCTGGGCGCGGGAAGCGATGACTCCGCTGCACGACACCGTTGCGAGCGGGGTGTGACATGACCGCCCTCGCCCTCCCTCAATCGGCGCCGCTGCGCAGGTTTTCCAACCTGCTCTATCGCAAGCCGAATCTGTATCTGTCGATGCTGCTGGTGCCGCCGCTGCTGTGGTTCGGCGCGATCTATCTGGGCTCGCTGCTGGTGCTGTTGTGGCAAGGTTTCTACACCTTCGACGACTTCACCATGGCGGTCACCCCGGACCTGACCCTGGCCAACTTCGCCGCACTGTTCCAGCCGTCGAACTTCGACATCATCCTGCGCACGCTGAGCATGGCCGTCGCGGTGTCGATCGCCAGCGCCATCGTCGCGTTCCCGATCGCCTACTACATGGCGCGCTACACCACCGGCAAGACCAAGGCGTTTTTCTACATCGCGGTGATGATGCCGATGTGGGCCAGTTACATCGTCAAGGCCTATGCCTGGACATTGCTGCTGGCCAAGGGCGGCGTGGCGCAATGGTTCGTGCAGCACCTGGGGCTGGAGCCGGTGTTGCAGTTCATTCTGGGGATTCCCGGGGTCGGCGGCAGCACCTTGTCGACCTCGCATCTGGGGCGGTTCATGGTGTTCGTCTACATCTGGCTGCCGTTCATGATCCTGCCGATCCAGGCCTCGCTGGAGCGCCTGCCGCCGTCCTTGCTGCAAGCCTCCGCCGACCTTGGGGCCACACCGCGCCAGACTTTCATGCAGGTGATTCTGCCGCTGTCGGTGCCGGGCATCGCGGCCGGCTCGATCTTCACGTTCTCGCTGACCCTGGGCGACTTCATCGTGCCGCAACTGGTGGGCCCGCCAGGCTACTTCGTCGGCAGCATGGTCTACGCGCAGCAAGGCGCGATCGGCAACATGCCGATGGCGGCGGCGTTCACGCTGGTGCCGATCGTGTTGATCGCCATTTACCTGTCCATTGTCAAACGACTGGGGGCCTTCGATGCACTCTGACTCTTCGTCACAAGGGCATGCCTCTTTAGGCCTGAAAATCGCAGCCTGGGGCGGGCTGGTGTTTCTGCACTTCCCGATCCTGATCATCTTCCTCTACGCCTTCAACACCGAAGACGCGGCGTTCAGCTTTCCACCGAAAGGCTTCACGCTGCACTGGTTCAGCGTGGCGTTTTCCCGACCGGACGTGCTGGAGGCAATCAAGCTGTCGTTGCAGATCGCAGCCATTGCCACGCTGATCGCCATGGTGCTCGGCACACTGGCTTCAGCGGCGTTGTACCGCCGGGACTTCTTCGGCAAACAGGGCATTTCGCTGATGCTGATCCTGCCGATTGCATTGCCGGGGATCATCACCGGGATCGCGCTGCTGGCGACCTTCAAGACGCTGGGGATCGAGCCGGGGATGTTCACCATCATCGTCGGCCACGCGACCTTCTGTGTGGTGATCGTCTACAACAACGTCATCGCCCGTCTGCGCCGAACCTCACACAGTTTGATCGAAGCATCGATGGATCTCGGCGCCGACGGCTGGCAGACCTTCCGCTACATCATCCTGCCAAACCTCGGCTCGGCGCTGCTCGCCGGCGGCATGCTGGCGTTTGCGCTGTCGTTCGACGAAATCATCGTCACCACCTTCACCGCCGGCCATGAGCGCACCTTGCCACTGTGGCTGCTCAACCAGTTGAGCCGCCCACGGGACGTGCCGGTGACCAACGTCGTGGCGATGCTCGTGATGCTGGTGACCATGCTGCCGATCCTCGGCGCCTACTACCTGACCCGGGGTGGCGAGAGCGTAGCCGGCAGCGGCGGGAAGTAACCGAATAACCGAAGAAACCGGAACGAAATGTGGGAGCGAGCCTGCTCGCGAAGGGGCCGGCACAGCCAATATTGATGTCGACTGACCTGGCGCTTTCGCGTGCAGGCTCGCTCCCACAATGAAACCCGGTTTCTTCAGAAAAATAACAATTGCTTCAAAGAGGACTACCCCATGCAAACCAAACTCTTGATCAACGGCCAACTGGTCAACGGCGAAGGTCCGGCGCAACCGGTGCTCAACCCGGCGCGCGGCGAGGTGCTGGTGGACATCAACGAAGCCACCGAAGCCCAGGTCGATGCCGCCGTGCGCGCCGCCGACAGTGCCTTCGCTGAATGGTCGCAGACCACGCCGAAAGACCGTTCGGTGTTGTTGCTCAAACTCGCCGACGCCATCGAAGCCCACGGCGAAGAACTGGCGAAACTGGAATCCGACAACTGCGGCAAACCCTACAGCGCCGCGCTGAACGACGAGATCCCGGCGATTGCCGACGTGTTCCGTTTCTTCGCCGGCGCCAGCCGTTGCATGAGCGGTTCGGCCGCTGGCGAATACCTGCCCGGCCACACCTCGATGATCCGCCGCGACCCGGTGGGCGTGATCGCCTCCATCGCGCCGTGGAACTACCCGCTGATGATGGTCGCCTGGAAAATCGCCCCGGCCCTCGCCGCCGGTAATACCGTGGTGCTCAAGCCGTCGGAACAAACCCCGCTGACCGCGTTGCGTCTGGCCGAACTGGCGTCGGATATTTTCCCGGCTGGTGTACTCAATCTGGTGTTCGGACGTGGGCCGAGCGTGGGCAGTCCGCTGGTGACCCATCCGAAAGTGCGCATGGTCTCGCTGACCGGTTCCATCGCTACCGGCTCGAACATCATTTCCAGCACCGCCGACAGCGTCAAACGCATGCACATGGAACTGGGCGGCAAGGCTCCGGTGATCATCTTCGACGACGCCGATATCGATGCCGCCGTCGAAGGCATTCGTACTTTCGGCTTCTACAACGCCGGCCAGGATTGCACCGCCGCGTGCCGGATCTACGCCCAGCAAGGCATCTACGACAAGTTCGTCGAGAAACTCGGTGCGGCGGTCAGCAGCATCAAGTACGGCCTGCAGGATGATCCGTCGACCGAGCTGGGGCCGCTGATCACCGCCCAGCATCGCGACCGCGTGGCCGGGTTTGTCGAGCGCGCCGTAGCGCAGCCGCACATCCGCTTGATCACTGGCGGCAAGGCGGTGGACGGCAACGGTTTCTTCTTCGAGCCGACCGTTTTGGCCGACGCGCAGCAGGACGACGAAATCGTCCGTCGTGAAGTGTTCGGCCCGGTGGTGTCGGTGACCAAGTTCACCGATGAAGCCCAGGCGCTGGAATGGGCCAACGATTCGGATTACGGCCTGGCGTCCTCGGTGTGGACGGCGGATGTAGGACGTGCGCATCGCCTGTCCGCCCGTTTGCAGTACGGCTGCACCTGGGTGAATACGCACTTCATGCTCGTCAGCGAAATGCCCCATGGCGGTCAGAAACTGTCCGGCTACGGCAAGGACATGTCCATGTACGGACTGGAGGACTACACCACGGTTCGGCATGTGATGTTCAAGCACTGACACACTGACGGCCCTCCCACAGTTCCCGTGGGAGCGAGCCTGCTCGCGAAGGTGTCAACTCCGGCTTCAAGGCAGAAACCGGCTAAACGCACCAACAGGATTAAACACCCGACAATAACTACCGATCCGGGCGGCGCTCACCGAGCCCCGCCACGGTTTCGGCCATCCGAAATCTGCCGATTTCACGGAGCAGACACACATGAGTGCATCACCCGATCTCTCAGCCGCCGTTGCCGACAGCGATGCCGAACAACTGCGCCAACTGGGCTACACCTCCAACTTCAACCGCAGCATGAGCCTGTGGGAAAACTTCGCCCTTGGCTTCACTTATCTGTCACCGGTCGTAGGGGTCTACACCCTGTTCGGCCTGTGCCTGGCCGCTGGCGGTCCACCGATGTTCTGGGCTTACTTGCTGGTCGGTTGCGGTCAGCTGCTGGTGTGCCTGGTCTTCGGCGAAGTGGTTTCGCAGTTCCCGATTTCCGGCGGTGTCTACCCTTGGGCGCGTCGCCTGGTGGGCAAGAAATGGGCGTGGATGGTCGGCTGGATCTACTCCATCGCCCTGTGCGTGACCATCGCCGCCGTGGCGGTCGGCGCCGGCCCGTACCTCGCGGCCATGCTGGGTTTTGAACCGAGCAACAACACCAACATCGTCATTGCGCTGGTGCTGACATTGTTCGCAACGCTGGTCAATCTCAGCGGCACCCAAACACTGGCACGCATTGCCATGTTCGGCTTCCTCTGCGAACTGGTGGGCGCGGTGATCGTCGGTGTGTACCTGCTGATTTTCGAGCGTCACCAGCCGATCAGCGTGCTGTTCAACACATTCGACATCCGGGTCGACGGCTCTTACTTGCCGGCGTTCCTCACCGCATCACTGGCGGGGATGTTCCTCTACTACGGCTTCGAGGCCTGTGGCGATGTGGCCGAAGAAACCCCGAACCCGAGCAAGAAAATCCCGGTGGCCATGCGCATGACCATCTACATCGGCGGCATCGCGGCGATGTTTGCGTGCCTGGCGCTGATCCTCGCTGTGCCGGACATGCAGGCGGTGATCAACGGCACCGACAAGGACCCGGTCACCACCATCCTCAACAACGCCTTCGGCCCGGTCGGTTCGAAAGTGGTGATGGGCGTAGTGATGATTTCCTTCATCTCCTGCGTCATCAGCCTGCAAGCAGCAGCGAGTCGTCTGCTGTATTCCTACGCTCGCGATGAAATGGTCATCGGCAGCCGACTGCTGAAAAAGATTTCTCCTACGACCCAGGTTCCGGTTGCCGCGCTGTTCGTGTCCGGCGTCCTGCCCGGCCTGATCATCGCCCTCGGCTTCTTCCTGCAAGACGCCGTGGCCACCATCGTCAGCTTCGCCGCCATCGGCATCTACCTCGCATTCCAGATGATCGTCCTCGCCGCCCTGTACGCCCGCAGCAAAGGCTGGAAACCCAGCGGCAAATTCACCCTCGGCGCCTGGGGCTGGCCGGTGAACATCGGCGCGCTGGTGTACGGCGTCGGCGCAATCATCAACATGGCCTGGCCCCGCACCCCGGATGCGGCGTGGTACATCAACTACGCGATGGTGCTGAGCACGGTGATCGTGATTGGGTTGGGGCTGGTTTATATGTGGATTGGCAAGCCGTATGACCATGGGAAGGCGCCGGCTGGGGATGCTTGGAAGGTGAGTCGCTAAACACAGTCGACCCGGAAATTCAGATATTTCCGGGGCGATTTACGAATCCAGGATACTTAAAAACGCGCCTAAAAATCAGGAAGGTGTAATCAACTCGACGGAGGGGAAATAATTGCGGTAACGCTTAGAGTCGCGTGTCAACAACGGTAGTTTTTTTACAGCCGCATGAGCACCAATGAAAAAATCCGCCAACACATTGTGTTTTCCTCCGCCGACCTTTCGATAACGAACGAACGCTTTACCAGCTAAAAAGAGCGCAGGTCGAGGAATTTCCTGCATGACTAAGCCGAGCTGATTAACCACCCCATCCAGAGCTTCAAACGTTGAAAACGTCTGGGATAACTCTGCATAGACGATCGGGTTAATGACCAACTCATGAATTAGAGACTGAGCGCGAAGTTGCTGGATAGACCAGTCAGCCCAAGCTGGGTCGTCTTCCAAAATATCAATCAACACATTGGTATCAACCAACACCATTAATCATCACCCCGAAGCAACGCCATCAAATCATCGGTCCGCCATTTGATATCGGCTTTGCCACGAACAGCATCAAATCGATCCGGAATTTTCGCTTTGCCTGCATCGGGCTTCGCACTGTGCAGCACCACCTCTCCCTGCTCATTGACACTGAACTCAATCGCC
This sequence comes from Pseudomonas sp. KCJK9016, assembly GCF_046231795.1. NCBI lineage: Bacteria > Pseudomonadati > Pseudomonadota > Gammaproteobacteria > Pseudomonadales > Pseudomonadaceae > Pseudomonas > Pseudomonas sp. KCJK9016. The sequence goes on from NZ_JBJJMM010000013.1 coordinate 113,238, forward strand.
GAGCCCGGCGTGAGATGCAAGGCATCACGGATTGGCTTGGGAATCGTCACTTGACCCTTACTCGTCATGGTTGTCGTCATGTCATGCTCCTTGAGTATTACTCGCCACACCAACGTAATACTTGGTTTCGGGATCTGCAACCGCCGCTGATCGTAGGACTACTCCGACCGATTTAAAGGACGACAGCGCAGTGCTTTAAAGCGTTTTGCTCTGACGATAAACAGCTGCCATAGGTTGGATCGTCGGGAAGAAAACCTGAGGTTCGTTCCGTGGATTCGAATGAATATAGGAAAAATTGCGGCTCAGGGGCCTCCTCTCTGCAGAACATGCAAAAACAGGAAATTCCTACAGATGCTGCCTACGAGAAAGATCTTCAATTCCGACAACAAGCGTCGATTAACCGGGCTTGGCACCATAAGCACCTGACCGATACGCTTCTTTTCGGCAGCGAAGTCAGCAGCCCGGTGTCGAAGCCGGAACAAAGTCAAAATGGCGCAACCGCACTCATTCGAGTGGCGGCTCTATTCTCAATATTGGAGTCGACGAATGCCCAATCAAACTCAAAATTCCTCTAAAGATCATCCTTACTTCATCCCCACCGTATTCACCCGCCACAACCGCTTCCTCCACGCCCTTCTGCTCGATCACCAAGCCTGGTTTTGCGCTCAGGATCTGGGCCGCATGATGGGACATCCCTTGAACCCACGCGTCACCCTGAAACTCGACCCCGACCAACGCCGTACCGTCCGCCTGCGCAAGTACGGCAAAGTTGTCGAGACGCCAATGGTCAGCGAATCCGGCATGTACGCGCTGCTCGTCCATCATTTCATTCCGGAAAACCGCAATCTGCGGCAATGGCTGAGCAATGAGGTGATTCCCATCCTGCGGGAAACCAGCTCAGCAACAGCGGAAAACTACCCGAGCCTGAGCTCCGTGCATTGGGCCGGAGTCACCGTGCCGCTGCTCCACTGGCAACAACAGGCCTGGGTGAAATGGCGGGACATGCCTGAGTTGATGCTGGCACACCGTCCCCGGTAAATCTCAAAAATTGAAAAGGGGCGAACTTCACAGTCCGCCCCTTTGGTTTTTCACTTCAAAACCGCGAAACACTCCTCATCGCATCCACCAGATACCGCATCGCAATCCGGTCGCTCTCCGACAACTCCCGGTAACGCTCCACCAGCTTCAGTTCATCAGGACTGAGCCGGCGTCTTCGCCGGATGTGGGTGAGGCAGGGAAAGATGCCCAACATTTCGGTGATGCCTTGTCCTTTTGCCATGGACGATGTCCTTTTCCAGTACGTCAGAAATTTCTCGAAAACTCCATCGCCCTGCTCCTTTAGCAGCGATTTGAGCCCTGCCGGTCGGATCGATCGAGACCGGCCTTGCCCATAGAATAGAAATTAATTCGGCGCTGAAAAGCGGTTTTTAGAGTAATTAGTCGAAAAAAGCAGATATGCCCTGTAAATCAGAAAAAGCTGTGGGATAAGTAACCGTAACGTCTTGTTTCATTGAGACGCTATCGCGGTGCCATCAATGATTTTTGCAAAATCAGCGAACGGATTAAGCTAGCGCGCATCTGTTACTAGTCCGTAGCGTTTGGCCGAAGGCTTGTCCGAACCGTAATTTCTGATCCAGTACGTGCCAGGAACGGCGCGGGATTGTCCACGACAGGTTGTATCTATGCACCGCAGGAATTTGCTCAAAGCGTCCATGGCCATTGCGGCCTATACCGGTCTTTCGGCCACGGGCCTGCTGGCCTCCCGGGCCTGGGCCGCCTCTGGCGGTGCCGCCGACGGTGAAGCCCAGGCCTTCGACTTCGAAACGCTGAAGCGCCAGGCCAGACAACTGGCCGGCAGCGCCTATCAGGACACCAAACAGGTGCTGCCGCCAACCCTGGCGACCATGACCCCGCAGAACTTCAACGCGATCCGCTACGACGGCGAACATTCGCTGTGGAAGGAGAACAAGGGTCAGCTCGACGTGCAGTTTTTCCACGTCGGCATGGGTTTCCGTCAACCGGTGCGCATGTACAGCGTCGATCCCAAAACCCGCACGGCCCGCGAGGTGCATTTCCGCCCTCAACTGTTCAACTATGAAAACACCTCGGTCGACACCCAACAGCTCAAGGGCGACCTGGGTTTTGCCGGCTTCAAGCTGTTCAAGGCACCGGAACTGGATCGCCACGACGTGGTGTCGTTCCTTGGCGCCAGCTACTTCCGCGCAGTGGATGCCACTGGCCAATATGGCCTCTCCGCCCGTGGACTGGCCATCGACACTTACGCCAAAAAGCGCGAGGAATTTCCCGATTTCACCAAGTTCTGGTTCGAGACTCCGGATCAGAACGCGACCCGCTTCGTGGTCTATGCCCTGCTCGATTCGCCGAGCGCGACCGGCGCCTATCGCTTTGACATCGACTGCCAGGCCGAGCGCGTGGTCATGGAGATCGACGCCCACGTCAACGCCCGCACCGCCATCGAACAACTGGGCATCGCGCCGATGACCAGCATGTTCAGTTGTGGCACCCACGAGCGCCGGATGTGCGACACCATCCACCCGCAAATCCATGACTCGGATCGTCTGGCCATGTGGCGCGGCAACGGCGAGTGGATCTGCCGCCCGCTGAACAACCCGGCGACCCTGCAATTCAACGCCTTCGCCGACACCGACCCGAAAGGTTTCGGCCTGGTGCAGACCGACCACGAGTTCGCCAACTATCAGGACACGGTCGACTGGTACAGCAAGCGTCCTAGCCTGTGGGTAGAACCTACAACCGCGTGGGGCGAAGGCTCTATCGACTTGCTGGAAATTCCTACAACCGGCGAAACCCTCGACAACATCGTCGCGTTCTGGACGCCGAAAAAACCGGTGGCTGCCGGCGATTCTCTGAACTACGGCTACAAGCTCTACTGGAGCGCCCTGCCGCCGGTCGGCACGCCGCTGGCGCGGGTGCATGCGACCCGTTCGGGCATGGGTGGATTCGTCGAAGGCTGGGCACCGGGTGAACATTACCCGCCAGTCTGGGCCCGTCGTTTTGCCGTGGACTTCACCGGTGGCGGTCTGGATCGCCTGCCGCAGGGCACCGGGATCGAACCGGTGGTGACGTGCTCCAACGGCAAGGTGCAGGACTTCAGCGTGCTGGTGCTGGATGACATCAAAGGTTACCGGATCCTGTTCGACTGGTACCCGACCAATGACAGCGTCGATCCCGTGGAGCTGCGCCTGTTCATCCGCACCAACGACCGCACATTGAGCGAGACCTGGTTGTACCAGTACTTCCCGCCGTCGCCGGACAAGCGCAAGTACCCTTGAAAGATCGCTGGTAACTGAGCAAGCCTGCTCGCGATGACGTCAGTCCAGGCGACAGTAAAAGTGAATATCGTGGGGTTCGAGAGCAAACAGCCCGGGATCCGGTTGCTCCAGCAACCGACAACCCTGGCGCTGATAGAACTCCACGGTATTGCGCGATTCCGTCGCCGAGACATACAACGCCTCGGCCCCAAGCTTGCGGCCATGCTCACAGGCACGGGAAAACAAGCGCCCGCCAAGCCCCTGCCTACGCCAGGCACGGCTGATGTGCAGAAATTTCAACTGCCGCATGCTCAGGCCCTCATTGTGAATAACCCGGTTATCCACAACCACCGCCGCCACCAGCGTTTCCTCATCGAAAAGTCCGTGTAACCAACCGCCGCTGCGCCAGCATTTTTCCAATACCCGCGCATTCTCCTCCGCCTCCCCCTCGGGCCATCCGCGCATGTCGAAACGCGCCGGATACAGAATCAACTCACCGTTTTCCACGCGATAACATTCCTCGACCAACTCACTACGGTCAATCAGCGTCAACAGTGGCAAGTCCGATTCAGTCAGCGCGCGTTCGATCAACATGCGATCCATTCCTTTGCAATCCTGGGCGGCAGGCAAGAAAAACCCGCCGGTTCATTGGCGGGTTTTATAGGCTTTGCGACCGGTCGGAATCAATCCCGCAAATCAGACTCGTGAATCGGCTGGTCACGATGGGTCGCCCGCTGATATTGCGCCGGCCACACCGCTTTGCGACCGCCCAGGTCATCGTCGGCATGCAACGGCCAGTAAGGATCACGCAGCAGCTCGCGGGCGAGGAAAATGATATCGGCCTGACAGGTCCTCAGAATGTGCTCGGCCTGAGCCGGCTCGGTAATCATGCCCACGGTGCCGGTGGCAATGCCTGACTCCTTGCGCACCCTTTCGGCGAAGCGCGTCTGATAACCCGGCCCCACCGGAATTTCGGCATTGGCTGCAGTGCCACCCGAGGAGACGTCGACAAGATCCGCACCAAGCGCTTTCAAGCGTCGCGCCAGCTCCACGGTTTCATCTGGGTTCCAGCCGTCCTCGACCCAATCGGTGGCCGAAAGACGCACAAATACCGGCAATTCTTCCGGCCAGACGGCGCGCACTGCTTCCGTCACTTGCAGCACCAGACGAATACGGTTTTCGAATGAGCCGCCGTACTGGTCGCGGCGCTGGTTACTCAGTGGCGAAAGAAACTGGTGCAGCAGATATCCGTGTGCCGCATGCACCTCGACCACACTGAAACCGGCGGTCAGCGCACGTCTGGCCGCGGCCACGAAATCCTGAATGACTTGGGCGATCTGCTCCTCATCCAGCTGTTTCGGTTGGGTGTGTTGCGGGTCGAAAGCAATCGGCGAAGGCCCCACCGGCGTCCAGCCGCCATCCTCGGGTTTGACGCTGCCATGCTTGCCGATCCATGGCCGATGAGTGCTGGCCTTGCGCCCGGCGTGGGCCAGTTGAATGCCGGCCACTGCGCCCTGCGCATTGATGAATCGGGTGATGCGTTGCAGCGGTGCGATCTGTTCGTCGTTCCACAGGCCCAGGTCTTCGGCGGTGATCCGCCCGTCGGCCGTGATCGCCGTGGCTTCGGTAAATACCAGGCCAGCGCCCCCCACGGCACGGCTGCCGAGGTGCACCAGATGCCAGTCGTTGGCCAGGCCATCAACGCTGGAATACTGGCACATGGGCGACACGGCGATGCGGTTGGACAGGGTCAGTTGGCGGAGGGTGAAGGGTTCAAGCAGCAGACTCATGGGGCACCTCTCAAATCAGTGGGCAGGCTCCAGGGTTCTGTTTGAAAAGTCGACGAGTGACAGGAAAAAGGTACAGCACCCGCCCCCGCGGGCAAAAAAATCGACAAGACGTCACAAGGCCAATCAAGCAGTGCTTAGAGCCTAGTCGACATCCGGGGATGCAGGAGGGTTCAGAGTGATTCTGTGTGTGTAAGTCCGCCTGCTCGCGAAAGGGTCAACGCGGTTCGATGTGGGCAATCATCAACTGCACCGTCTCATTGCCGCGAAATTCGTTGACGTCAAGCTTGTAGGCCAGCTCAACCCATTGAATGGTCGGATTTGGCCACACGTCACGATCAATGCCGAACGCGATACCATCGAGCTTCACCGAACCGCATTCGCTTTTCAGCACCACTTTCAGGTGCCGTTCGCCGACCACCCGTTGTTCGACCAGCTGAAACACGCCATGAAACAGCGGTTCCGGGAAATGCTGGCCCCATGGCCCGGCGTGGCGCAGGGCGCGGGCCAGCTCCAGATGAAACTCTTCGACAGCCAGGGTGCCATCCGACAGCAGGCGTCCGGTCAGGTCTTCTTCGCGAAGCTGCCTGCGCACCTCGGCATCGAAGGCTTCGGCGAACAACGGAAAATTTTCCTGCGGCAAGGTCAGACCCGCCGCCATCGCGTGGCCACCGTACTTGCTGATCAGATCAGGATGCTGCGCTGCCACCACGCTCAGCGCATCGCGAATATGAAAGCCCTGCACCGAGCGCCCCGACCCTTTGAGCAAGCCGTCGCCGGCATCGGCAAAGGCGATGGTCGGACGGAAATAACGCTCTTTCATCCGCGAAGCCAGAATGCCGATGACACCCTGGTGCCATTCCGGGTCGAACAGGCACAGGCCGAACGGCATCGACTCGACCGGCAAATCCTTGAGCTGGGCCAGCGCTTCGCGCTGCATGCCCTGCTCGATGGATTTGCGATCCTGGTTCATGCCGTCCAGTTGCGCGGCCATTTCCCGCGCCAGTGCAAAATCGTGGGTCAGCAGACACTCGATGCCCAGGCTCATGTCATCCAGTCGCCCCGCCGCGTTCAGGCGCGGGCCGACGATGAAGCCGAGATCGGTGGACGTGATGCGCGACGCGTCACGCTTGGCCACTTCGAGGATCGCCTTGATCCCGGGCCGCGCACGCCCGGCGCGAATCCGTTCCAGCCCCTGATGCACCAGAATCCGGTTGTTGGCGTCCAGCGGCACCACGTCGGCAACGCTGCCCAATGCCACCAGATCCAGCAGTTCGCCGATGTTCGGTTGCGGCTTGCTCTCGTACCAGCCGAGGCTGCGCAGGCGTGCGCGCAAGGCCATCAACACATAGAAAATCACTCCGACGCCGGCCAGCGCCTTGCTCGGAAATTCACAGCCGGGCTGGTTGGGATTGACCAGCGCATCGGCCTGCGGCAGTTCATCGCCGGGCAAGTGGTGGTCGGTGATCAAGACCTTCAGCCCCGAGCGTTTCGCGGCGGCCACGCCTTCGACGCTGGAAATGCCGTTGTCCACGGTAATCAACAACTGCGGTTCGCGGGTCAGCGCGACTTCAACGATTTCCGGGGTCAGGCCGTAACCGTATTCGAAACGGTTCGGCACCAGATAATCGACGTGCGCCGCACCCAGCAAACGCAAACCGAGCACACCGACGGTACTGGCCGTCGCGCCGTCCGCATCGAAGTCACCGACGATCAGGATCCGCTGACGCTGCTCCAGCGCCGTGACCAGAAGATCCACCGCCGCATCGATCCCCTTGAGCTGCTGAAACGGAATCAGCCGCGCCAGGCTCTTGTCCAGCTCCGCTTCGGACCGCACGCCCCGCGCCGCGTACAGGCGAGTCAGCAGCGGCGGCAGGTCACCGAGAAATGGCAGAGTGGCGGGCAACGGGCGGGGATCGATACGCATGGGGTGACAGGAACTTCTCTTGAATACGTGGGATTTTTCGGGAGTGGCGCGGACTCAACCGCGCTCGCCCAGCAACCAGGTCAGCTGCACTTCGTGCTGGCCACGGTCGTCGGTGACGAAGACCGTGCCTTCGCTGATCATCACGTCCCACTTGATGACGCGGGGCATGTCCTGAGCCAGGGTTTCCAGGACTTCCTGCGGGACGGCGGCGATGTTGACGTTTTTCAGGCCCTTGACCGCCGGCACCACTTTGCCTTCCCAGACGCGCAGGCTGCCGTAGGCCAGCAGGCTGGTGCGCTCGGTGCGACGGGAGCACCAGGTCAGGCGATCGACATCCGGCTGGCCGACTTCGATCCAGTGCAGAACGCGATCGTCCAGACTCTTTTCCCACAGCGCAGGTTCGTCCACGTCCGACAGACCACGACCGAAGGACAGTTGCTCGCTGTACCAGAGCGCGTAGGCCAACAGGCGCACGGTCATGCGTTCTTCGGTTTCCGAAGGGTGGCGGGCGATGGTCTGCTTCACGTTCTCGTAGACGTTGCGGTCAAGATCGGTGAGGTTCAGTTCGAATTTGTAGGTAGTGGACGGCTGGGCCATGAACGGGCTTCTTGATACGAGGAAAGTCGGCAAGTCTAACCGATGCCGCAGGCAATCCACGAATTGATGGCGATCAACCTTGCATGACTGACGGCCGGCTATGTTAAAACGCTGTATCTGCCCAGCCTTGTCCTACAGGATTTCGCATGCCGTTCGCCAACAAACCCCTCAGCGGTCTGAAAGTCATTGAATTGGGTACCTTGATCGCCGGCCCGTTCGCCTCGCGCATCTGCGGTGAGTTCGGCGCCGAGGTGATCAAGATCGAATCGCCGGACGGCGGTGATCCGCTGCGCAAGTGGCGCAAGCTGTATGAAGGCACCTCCCTGTGGTGGTTCGTCCAGGCGCGCAACAAAAAATCCCTGACGCTGAATCTGAAACACCCCGACGGCCTGGCTGTCCTGAAAAAGCTGCTGGGCGAAGCCGATATCCTGATCGAGAACTTCCGCCCCGGCGTCCTGGAGAAACTCGGCCTGAGCTGGGAAACCCTGCATGCGCTGAACCCGAAACTGGTGATGGTGCGCCTTTCAGGCTTCGGGCAGACCGGCCCGATGAAAGATCAGCCGGGGTTCGGCGCCGTCGGCGAATCCATGGGCGGCCTGCGCTACATCACCGGTTTCGAGGACCGACCACCGGTACGCACCGGAATTTCCATCGGCGACTCGATTGCGGCGCTATGGGGGGTGATCGGCGCATTGATGGCCCTGCGTCATCGCGAGGTCAACGGCGGCCTCGGCCAGGTCGTCGACGTGGCGTTGTACGAGGCGATTTTCGCGATGATGGAAAGCATGGTCCCGGAGTTCGACGTGTTCGGTTTTATCCGCGAACGCACCGGAAACATCATGCCGGGTATCACGCCGTCCTCGATCCACACCAGCGCCGACGGCAAACATGTGCAGATCGGTGCCAACGGCGATGCGATTTTCAAACGCTTCATGCTGATCATCGGCCGCGACGACTTGGCCAATGACCCGACGCTGGCCAGCAATGACGGGCGTGACACCCGTCGCGACGAGTTGTATGGCGTGATCGACCGCTGGGTCAATTCGCTGCCGCTGCAAACCGTGCTGGATCTGCTGAACCAGGCTGACGTCCCGGCCAGCCGGATCTTCAGCGCCGAAGACATGTTCAACGATCCCCAGTACCTGGCCCGGGAAATGTTCCTGCACGCCAAACTGCCGGACGGTAAACCTTTCAAGATGCCCGGCATCGTGCCGAAACTCTCTGAGACACCCGGTACGTCCGAATGGGTCGGACCGCAGCTCGGTGAACACAATGCGCAGGTACTCCACGATCTTGGCTACGACGAGAAGCAGATCGCCCGGCTGCGCGAAGACGGAGCCATCTGAGCTGAAACATCAACAGGTCCCTGCCTTCAACCGCGCCCACCACTGGTGGACGTGGCGGCTGTTCGGCCTGCTTTTTCTGCTGGTGCTGCCAGCGTGGGCGCAGGCCAAACCGACGCTGATCTGGCTGTTGCGTGACCTGCCGCCCCTGACCATTTTCGAAGGCCCGAAAAAGGGCCAGGGCGTCATCGATCAACTGATGCCGATACTGATAGCCGGCATGCCGCAATACGAACACACCCTGATGCGGGTCAACCGCGCCCGCGGCATCCAGATGCTGCATGAACACACGTTTGCCTGCGATCCCTCATTGGTCTGGAACAAGGAAAGGGCGCAATGGATTGCGTTCTCCGTTCCCGCCTTCCGCGCCGTCAGTAATGGACTGGTGATTCTTCACAAAGATCGCGAAAGACTGGAACCGTTTCTGGTCGAGGGCCAGGTCGATCTTTCATCGTACATGGCCAAAGGCGAGAAAAAGGTCGGGGTGGTGGCAGAGCGAAGTTATGGTGACTACGTCGACGATCTGCTGCGCCAAGCGCCGAACGACTCGTTGACGCCTCACTATGGCAACGATGCGCTCAGCAGCCTGCTCTCGATGCAGCGACTGGGTCGCCTGCAAGCGGTACTGGGTTACTGGCCGGAAATCCGTTACCAGGCACGCCAGGTTCAGATCAATGAAGACGAACTGGAATTTTTCCCCATTCACGGTGCCGACAAGTACATCTCCAGCCATGTCGGCTGCACCGACACCACTCAGGGTCGACAAGCGATACGCGAAATCGATCAACTGCTGCGCACGTTACCCCACGAACAGCTGAATCAACTCTACGCCGAATGGCTCGACCCTGATATGCGCCCGGACTATCTGGAACAGGCACGGATTTATTTCCGGGAGCAGGCTGCGCAGTAAATCCCGGGCAAAAAGAAACCCCGAGAAGTGGGGAGACGACTCGGGGTTAAACGTGGCCTTGATCAAAGACCCGTGGCAGCAAGCGACAAGCACCGGAGCACAATGCTTGATCCTGCTGCTATCGGGTCTGACTGACAGGGATGCAGGAAGGTTCCCACAAAAGACAAATCTGTTTCAAAGCGCCGGATGCTTGTCCCGGGCGGCATTGCGCAATGCCGCGATCACGCAGGGCTCCAGCCGGCCTTCGGCAATCAGGATGTCGCGGTGCAGACCGTCGACCACATCCGTCAACTGGCGCTTGTCACTCAATTGTGCCTGATTGAATTCTCGTTCCACCACGATGGCGCCACTGCCGTTCTTCAGCGTCACCAGACATTCGCCATGCAGACCGCACGGGGCCAGCGTTACCTGATACGGGCTCAGAGCCTCACCGAGCAATAGACTGATACTTTCCATCCCGATCTCCACTCAATAGTCCGAAAACACAGTGCCTGGGGCGTGTACACAATCAATGACCACCGGCCCGAGAAGAAAGTTCTGTACTTCGGCGACCTCTTCCGGAGCATCACCGTCCTGTTCGAGCATGCATGGAGAAGATGACAGAAAAATAACCGTTGGCTTCAGGAGCCGACCGAACATCGGGGCTGTGACAGGTAGCTGTCGAGCAGATTTCGCATCAGTACCGCAGAAACCGGTGTGCACAGTCTGCCCAGAAGCCGTACGCCGCCCTCACCCAGCACAGGATCCAGGTCGGCCAGCAGACTGGGGGCCACTGCCCCCAGCATGATCAACGCTTGCGCCTCCTGTCGGGCAGCCAGATGCCTGATCAAGGCCAGTCCTTCACCGCTTTTGAGTTGCGGATTGCAGATGGCGATATCGACAGCCCCTCGCCGGTCTAGCGAACGTTTGGCCGCACCCAGCGAAGGCGCGGTCAACACATCGTAGATTCCCATGGCGTTGAGCATCTGATGCAACGCCATCAACTGAAATGGATCGGGCTCGAGAAGCAGGATTCTGAGCGAGCGCATCGGACGACCTCTTGCAAGACAAACACGGCTTCTTGCCGCGGGGGTCTGTCACTCTAGGCCTCCCATGAGAAAAGTAGCCACGTCTTATAGGACGTTTCCTATATTCAACCAGACATCGCCGTCCGCTTTCAGGCCTGTCTCTGGGTGATGTCCGTCCAGCCCCCCAGCAAACCGCGTAACGCTCCGTCGGCACCGTAGAATGGCACGGTCCACTGATAGACCTGCCGTGGGCCGCTCTTGAACATCAGTTGCCGCTTGCTGAACAGTGTCCTGCCAGTGCGCAGCTGCACCATGAACTCATCATGCAGCATCAAAGCAGTGGCTTGCGGAAGCACGTCAAGTTGATACAGCGTCCGCCCCTGCACCTGCTCGAGACGCACACCCAGCGCCTCTTCATAACTGCGGTTGCACATCACCAGACATCCCTGCAGATCGCGAACGAATACCGGGTCAGGCATGGCATCGATCAGTGCATGCTGAAAGGCCAGTTGATCGCCAAGCTTCTTCTCCACCTCACCTCGGTGCTTTATCTCGGCCGCGAGCCGGCGATTCCATAACAGCGAAAGCAGGCCCAATACTCCGAAGGCGCCCATGCCCCAACAGCTCCACTTGAGCACGCGTACTCCAAGCGACGGCGTCGGAGCAGGCGAAATGCCTTCCAGCCATTTCAGGCGCATGGCGCGCAGTTCGGCAACCGAAAATGCCCCCAGCGCCTTGTTCAGAATGCTCAGCAGCTCCGGCATACCTTTGCGCACCGCCAGATGATCCGCTTCCCACTTACCCTCCACCAGCCCCCCGACCTTGAGCAAGCCTGAGGGATACAACTGCGCACCGATCTCGTTTTCGATCGTTGCGTAGGCCTCGCCACTCTCGACCAAGGCCCGGGCCTCGGCGTACGTCTTGACTGAACGTATCTCTATCGCGGGGTAATCCCGGCGAATGATGTCCTCCAGAGCGTGTCTCACCGGCAGCACAAGAACCCGCTTTTGCAGATCGTCAAACGATTGAACTGCCGCTCCGCCGGCATGCCCGACGAACACCCATCCCGCCCCGCCGAAGGCATGGCTGAAATCCAGGAATTGCCGACGTTCCTCGTTCATTGCCAGGGTCGTACTGATATCGGCAATACCGCTTTCAAGTCGCTCCAGCATATGGTCGGTGGAGAATGACTCCTGATGCACGAACTGCAAACCGGTCATGGCGCTGATGCGCATCAGCACATCGTTGTTCAAACCGCTCCACTGGCCGTGTTCGTCCTGAAACAGATACAGCGGGTACTGCACCGAGGCGACTGTCACCCTGGGATTGTCACGTATCCACTGGCGCTCCCGGGCGTCCAGTTCGATCGATGGAACATCCAGCGTCGGCGCATGGGGGCTCATGGACAGATGAGCCGCCTCGCTCCACTGCAAAAATCCCGAAATGCCCAACAAAACCAACCAGCTCAGTGCCGGCTTCAATCCTGAGTAAAACCGCATTGCCACATCCTTCGTCTTCGACTCGCCCATCCTTCATCGGCGAAACCCGAGCAGTGTGGCATGCAAAAACAAGAAAGCCCGTCAGGAGACGGGCTTCAAAATGTGACAGCTTTCAGGGCTTAAAGCGGCTTGCCGCGGTTGCCATGCTGGCTGACAAAGGCCTGCACGGCTTTCAGTTCGTTTGCCAGAACGGTGCAGCGTTCTTCTCTCTCAAACAAATCAGAAAGATGTGCAGGCAGTTCGAGAGCTTTTCCTACACCGGCTTTTTCCACCGCATCGGGGAACTTGACCGGATGGGCAGTGCCCAGGATCACCATCGGAATGTCCAGGCTGCGACGGCATTCGCGGGCGGCTTTAACACCGATGGCGGTGTGCGGGTCCAGTACCTCACCGGTTTGTCCGAAGACTTCGGCGATGGTTTCGCAGGTTTGCGCATCGTCGACGGCCAGCGAATCGAACAGCTTGCGCGCCTCGGTCCAGCGTTCCTGTTCGACGCTGAAACCGCCGCCCTGCCTGAACGAGTCCATCAGACCGGCAATCGCCGCGCCGTTGCGACCGTGCAGGTCGAACAGCAGACGCTCGAAGTTGGACGAGACCATGATGTCCATCGATGGCGACAGTGTCGCGTGCAGGGTTTCCTTGACGTACTGGTTGCCGCTCATGAAGCGGTGCAGGATGTCGTTGCGGTTGGTGGCGACGATCAGTTGATTGATCGGCAGGCCCATGTTGCGCGCCAGGTAGCCGGCGAAGATGTCGCCGAAGTTGCCGGTCGGTACCGAAAACGATACGGAGCGCGCCGGGCCACCCAGTTGCAGGGCTGCGTGGAAGTAGTAAACGATCTGGGCCATGATCCGCGCCCAGTTGATCGAGTTCACCGCCACCAGGCGTGTGCCCTTGAGGAAGCTCTGGTCGGCGAAGCTGGCCTTGACCATTTCCTGGCAGTCGTCGAAGTTGCCTTCGATGGCGATGTTGTGAATGTTCTCACCGAGGATGGTGGTCATCTGCCGACGCTGCACTTCGGACACACGGTTGTGCGGGTGCAGGATGAAGATATCGACGTTTTCGCAATGCTTGCAGCCTTCGATGGCGGCCGACCCGGTGTCACCGGAAGTGGCACCGACGATCACCACGCGCTCGCCGCGCTTTTCCAGCACGTAGTCGAGCAGACGTCCGAGCAGTTGCAGGGCGAAGTCCTTGAACGCCAGGGTCGGGCCGTGGAAAAGCTCCATGACCCATTCGTTGCCGTTGAGCTGGCGCAGCGGTGCCACGGCGTTGTGAGCGAACACGCCGTAGGTTTCTTCAAGAATTTTCTTGAAATCGGCGTCCGGAATGCTGCCGGTGACAAACGGGCGCATGACGCGGAAAGCCAACTCGTGATACGGCAGGCCGGCCCAGGAGGCGATTTCTTCCTGGGTGAAACGTGGCAGGTTTTCCGGAACGTACAAACCACCGTCGGTGGCCAGACCGGCCAGCAGGACATCTTCGAAATTCAGGGCCGGTGCCTGGCCGCGGGTACTGATGTAACGCATGTTTTCAAACCTTCGGTTCGAGCTTCGAGCTTCAAGCTTCAAGCTGCAAGCTGAGCAACACGGCGTCAGGCTTGCGGCTTGCAGCTCGTAGCTCGCCGCTGCTTTAGTTTAGGTGCTCGACACGGATCCGTACGACCGGACCGACTACGCCAGCCAGCGCTTCGAGGGCGGCGATCGCATCGTTGATGTGCTGTTCCAGAACACGGTGGGTCAGCAGGATCATCGGCACCAGGCCGTCGTGTTCCTCGACTTCCTTCTGCATGATCGACTCGATGTTAATGCCGCGCTCCGAGAGGATGCTCGCCACCTGAGCAAGGACGCCCGGATGGTCCTTGGCCTGGATGCGCAGATAGTAGGCGCTTTCGCAGGCTTCGATCGGCAGGATCGGATGGGCCGACAGCGAGTCAGGCTGGAAGGCCAGGTGCGGCACACGGTTTTCCGGGTCGGAGGTCATGGCGCGAACCACGTCCACCAGGTCGGCGATCACCGACGATGCCGTCGGCTCCATACCGGCGCCAGCGCCGTAGAACAGGGTCGAACCGGCAGCGTCACCGTTGACCATCACTGCGTTCATCACACCGTTGACGTTGGCGATCAGGCGATCGGCCGGGATCAGCGTCGGGTGTACGCGCAGCTCGATGCCGGCGGCGGTGCTGCGTGCCACGCCCAGGTGCTTGATGCGGTAGCCCAGCGCTTCGGCGTAGTTCACGTCGGCGGTGGTCAGTTTGGTGATGCCTTCGGTGTAGGCCTTGTCGAACTGCAGCGGGACACCGAATGCGATGGACGCCAGGATCGTCAGCTTGTGCGCCGCGTCGATGCCTTCGACGTCGAAGGTCGGATCGGCTTCGGCGTAACCCAGCGCTTGCGCCTCGGCGAGCACATCTTCGAAGGTGCGACCCTTTTCGCGCATCTCGGTGAGGATGAAATTGCCGGTACCGTTGATGATCCCCGCCACCCAGTTGATACGGTTGGCGGACAGGCCTTCACGGATCGCCTTGATCACCGGAATGCCGCCGGCAACCGCCGCCTCGAATGCCACGATCACGCCTTTCTCGCGCGCCTTGGCAAAAATTTCATTACCGTGAACGGCAATCAGAGCCTTGTTCGCGGTGACCACATGCTTGCCATTCTCGATGGCCTTGAGTACCAGCTCGCGGGCAACGGTATAGCCGCCCATCAGCTCTATGACGATGTCGATCTCAGGGTTCGTGGCCACTTCGAAGACATCGTTGGTAATCGCAATACCGGTCGTCTGGAACTGAGGCTTTGGCGTGCGCATGGCAATTTGTGCCACTTCGATTCCACGCCCGGCACGACGAGCGATTTCCTCGGCGTTGCGCTGAAGTACGTTGAAGGTACCGCCACCGACGGTCCCTAACCCACAGATGCCTACTTTGACCGGTTTCACTGTGAACTCCCCATAAAACGGCCGACGCGAGGCCGGCCGTGAAAACAACCGCGCAATCGCGGCTCTCTATTGATGGCCCGGACAAACTGCCGCCGGGCCACGCTCGTCACGCCTTGACGTGACGAAGCGAATTACTTCGCGCCCAGCGCCAGTTTGGCGACTTGTGGCGCAGGCTGGTAGCCCGGAATGACTTGTCCGTCGGCCAATACGATGGCCGGCGTGCCGTTCACACCGATCGACTGACCGAGAGCGAACTGTTTGGAAACCGGGTTATCGCACTTGGCGGCCTTGATTTCCTTGCCATCGACCATTTTGTCCATGGCCGCTTTCTTGTCCTTCGAGCACCACACGGCTTGCAACTGCTCGTCGCCCGGCGAACCCAGGCCCTGACGCGGGAATGCCACGTAACGCACCTCGATGCCGCGCTTGTTCAGCTCAGGCACTTCAGCATGCAACTTGTGGCAGTACGGGCAAGTGGTGTCGGTGAACACGGTGATGTGCGACTTGGTCTCGCCCACGGCCGGATAGACCACGGTCTCGGCGACCGGAATTCCGTTGATCAGTTTGGAAATGCCCAGGCGTTCGGTTTTTTCGGTCAGGTTGACCGGTTTGCCATCCTTGAGCTGGAACATGTAGCCCTGGACGATGTACTGGCCGTCGGCGCTGGCGTAGAGCACACGGCTGCCCTTGAGCTTGACTTCGTACAGGCCCGGCAGCGGACTGGCGGTGATGGTGTCCACCGGAACATCGAGCTGGAGGTTTTCCAGGCTCTGGCGGATGGCTTTGTCGGCCGCATCGTCGGCGACGGCAAAGGTGCTGACCAACGCAATGGCTGCGGCGGCGAAAATCTGGGTCAGACGCATGAGAACTCCTGAAGGCGGACAAATGGAGCGATCAGAACGCCCGTGCCGGAACACCGGGTCATAACCGCCCATCGTGCAAACCGGCAAAGCCTACCACATAAGGCCCACATGGCCGAATGCGCCTGTCGCAATACAGAACGCTCAACCCCGCGGGTGATGTTTCGCGTGCAGATCCTGCAGTCGTGCCCGCGCGACATGGGTATAGATCTGCGTGGTGGACAGGTCGCTGTGGCCCAACAGCATCTGCACCACTCGCAAGTCCGCGCCATGGTTCAGCAGGTGTGTGGCAAAGGCATGACGCAGCGTGTGTGGCGACAGCGATTTGCCAATCCCGGCAACCTTGGCCTGATGCTTGATGCGATGCCAGAAGGTCTGGCGAGTCATCTGTTCGCCGCGCTGGCTGGGGAACAGCACATCACTGGGACGTCCGCCCAGCAACTCGGCACGCCCATCGCGCAGGTAACGCTCGACCCAGACAATCGCTTCCTCACCCATTGGCACCAGTCGCTCCTTGCTGCCCTTGCCCATCACCCGCAACACGCCCTGACGCAGGTTGACCTGTTCCAGGGTCAGACTGACCAGTTCGGTCACCCGCAGCCCGCAGGCGTAAAGCACTTCGAGCATGGCACGATCTCGCTGACCGATGGCTTCGCTCAGGTCCGGTGCCTTCAGCAGCGCTTCGACGTCAGCTTCCGACAGGGATTTTGGCAATGGCCGACCCAGCTGGGGCATGTCGACGCGCAAGGTCGGATCGACCGAGATCAGTTTTTCCCGCAGCAGATAACGATAAAAACCACGTGCGCCCGAAAGAAACCTGGCGGTTGAACGCGGTTTGTAATTCTGCTCCAGACGCCAGGCCAGGTGATCGAGGATCAACTCGCGACCGGCGTTGATCAGCTCAAGGCCTTTCTCCTGCAGCCAGCCGTTGAACAGGGCGAGATCACTGCGATAGGCGTCGCGGGTGTTGTCGGAAAGCCCCTTCTCCAGCCACAGGGCGTCGAGAAACTGGTCAATCAGCGGGTGGTCGATGGCGGGCATAAAAACTCTGGCAAGACAGGGATGGCGGACAGTCTTTCATAGCCCGCTCACTCACGAAACCGCCAGGCAACAAAACCTGGCAACACCGGTACCGGGCGCTTGTCATCATCAATGACTACAAAGCTGAAATGCATCGGATAAATTGCGGACAACAAAAAAGCAGCCCGTAGGCTGCTTTTTTCTGCATCGGAAGCTGGACTTAAGCCAGTTTTTCCTTGATGCGGGCTGCTTTACCCGACAGGTCGCGCAGGTAGTACAGCTTGGCTTTACGTACATCACCGCGACGCTTGACAGCCATGCTGTCGATTTGCGGGGAGTAGGTCTGGAAAGTACGTTCTACGCCAACACCGTTGGAGATTTTACGAACGGTGAACGCACTGTTCACGCCGCGGTTACGCTTGGCGATGACAACGCCTTCGAACGCCTGCAGACGGGAACGATCGCCTTCCTTCACTTTCACCTGAACGACAATGGTGTCGCCCGGGGCAAAGGCAGGGATCTCTTTCTTCATCTGCTCTGCTTCGAGTGCAAGGATGATTTTGTTGGTCATGCTGTGCTCCTAAGGTAAATCGTCGGGATTTACCATCGATACGTTGTTAACTATCGTCCCGCTCGCGGATGTATTCCTCGAGCAGCTTCTTCTCTTCTCCAGAAAGCGAGCGGCTTTCCAGAAGATCGGCGCGTCGTTCCCAGGTCCGGCCAAGGGACTGCTGTAAACGCCAACGCCGGATGTGTGCGTGATTGCCGCTTAGCAATACGTCGGGAACACGCTGATCCGCATACACCTCCGGTCGGGTGTAATGCGGGCAATCCAGCAAACCATCCGTGAAGGAGTCTTCCTCCGCAGAGTCCGCATGCCCTAAAGCTCCGGGCAGCAGTCGTGTAACCGCATCTATCAGGACCATCGCCGGCAGCTCGCCGCCAGACAGGACATAGTCCCCAATCGACCACTCTTCATCGACATGAGCCTCAATAAAGCGCTCGTCAATGCCTTCATAACGACCGGCAATCAGGATCAATGCATCCGATTTCGCCAGTTCGCGTACCGCCGACTGAGTCAGCTGACGGCCTTGGGGGGACAGGTAAATCACCTTCGCCGCCTCCCCGGCTGCTGCCTTGGCCTGAACCAGAGCATCCTCCAGGGGTTTGATCTTCATCACCATGCCCGGACCACCGCCAAACGGGCGATCGTCCACAGTGTGATGCCGATCCGTCGTGTAATCCCGCGGATTCCAACAGGTCAGCTGCAACAGCCCCTGTTTGACCGCACGACTGGTAATGCCGTACTCACTGATGGCCGAGAACATCTCGGGGAACAGCGTAATGACGTCTACGCGCAGGCTGGCCATTGCTTAGAAGTCCGCGTCCCATTCCACCCTCATCACGCCTGCTTCCAGGTCGATTGCCAGCACGCATTGCTCCGTATAAGGCAACAACCGCTCGCGATCATCCAGGCTGCCGACGCAGGGCTTGACCACCAGTACATCGTTCGCGCCGGTCTCCAACAGGTGATCAACCTTGCCGAACAGTTGTTCGTCCTGGTTGATGACTTTCAGACCCACCAACTGGTACCAGTAGTACTCGTCGGAAGTCAGGTTGGGCAAAAGGCTTCGCGAGATGCAAATCTCGTAACCGCTCAGAAGACGGGCTTCATCACGATCGTCGAGGCCTTTGAGCTTGGCGACCAGATCCTTTTGAGTGGAACGGCCACTGACCAGCTCTGCCTGCTTGACCACACCTTCGCGCCGAAGCGTCCAGTTACGGTAATTCAGCAGGTTTTCAATCGGATCGGTAAAGGAAAAGACCTTCACCTCGCCGCGAACGCCGTGAACCGAAAAAATCTTGCCGACAACGATAAGGTCGTCCGCTTTTTCTGGCGTCGCGTTCATATAGCTCAGGCTGCAGCCTTGGCTTTTTCCTTCAGCAACTGAGCAACACGCTCAGATGGCTGCGCGCCAACGCTCAACCAGTAGTTCAGACGCTCGTCGTTTACGGACAGACGAACTTCCTGACCACGGGCAACCGGGTTGAAGAAGCCGATCTGCTCTTTGTGGGAACCATCACGCGGGTTACGCGAGTCGGTTACGGTCAGGTGGTAAAACGGGCGCTTTTTGGAGCCGCCAAGGGCAAGACGGATTGTTAGCATGTGAACATCGTTCCTGTAGTCGGTGCTGCAAATCTAAATGCACAGCGGGCATGGGTGCCCGAAAGGCCGCATATTCTAAGGAATATCCGGACTTTTGCAAATGACTTTTTCCGGCGCCTGTGGCATGCCGTGCAGATTTGCGATAGAGCCGTCGATGAAAACGGCCGGTCAGCTCCCGCCGAATGCGGGTTTACTGTGAATCCCGCTTCCATGCGGGACTGCGCCGGTACGACGACCGGCGAGTTCTTTTACAGTTTCGGCATGCCGCCGCCGGGCAACATTCCACCCATGCCGCGCATCATTTTCGCCATTCCGCCCTTGGCGGAGAATTTCTTCATCATCTTCTGCATCTGCTTGTGCTGCTTGATCAAGCGACCGATGTCCTGCACCTGAGTGCCGGATCCCATGGCGATCCGGCGCTTGCGCGAACCACTGATCAGTTCGGGGTCGCGGCGCTCGGCCGGGGTCATGGAGTTGATGATGGCCTCCATCTGCTTGAACTGCTTCTCTGCCGCGCTCTGGGCATTGCCCATCTGCGCCAGGTTGACGCCGCCGATGCTCGGCAGCTTGTCCATGAGTCCGCCAAGGCCACCCATGTTTTTCATCTGTTGCAGCTGATCACGGAAGTCTTCGAGATCGAAGCCCTTGCCCTTCTTCAGCTTCTTGGCCAGTTTGTCGGCCTTTTCCTTGTCGAGGGTCGCTTCAGCCTGCTCGATCAGACTGAGCACGTCGCCCATGCCGAGAATCCGCGAGGCGATGCGTTCAGGGTGGAACGGATCCAGCGCTTCGCTCTTCTCGCCCATACCGATGAACTTGATCGGCTTGCCGGTAATGGCACGTACGGACAACGCGGCACCGCCACGGGCGTCACCGTCGACCTTCGTCAGGATCACACCGGTCAGCGGCAGAGCGTCGCCAAAGGCCTTCGCCGTGTTGGCGGCATCCTGACCGGTCATGGCATCGACCACGAACAGGGTTTCGACCGGATTGATCGCCGCGTGCAGCGCCTTGATCTCGCCCATCATCTCATCATCGATGTGCAGACGACCGGCGGTGTCGACGATGACCACGTCGATGAATTTCAGTTTTGCTTCTTTAATGGCCGCATTGGCGATGTCGACCGGCTTCTGGCTCAGGTCGGACGGAAAGAACGTCACGCCGATGTCGTTGGCCAGGGTTTCCAGCTGCTTGATGGCGGCAGGACGATAGATGTCCGCCGACACGACCATGACCGACTTCTTCTTGCGCTCTTTAAGGAAGCGCGCCAGCTTGCCGGCCGTGGTGGTTTTACCCGCACCCTGCAGACCGGCCATCAGAATGACGGCTGGTGGTACGGCGCTGAGGTTCAAGTCTTCGTTGGCCGCGCCCATCAGGCTTTCGAGTTCGGCCTGGACGATCTTCACGAACGCCTGGCCCGGTGTCAGGCTGCGCGACACCTCGGTGCCGACAGCGCGCTCCTTGACCGAATTGACGAAGTCCTTGACCACCGGCAGGGCGACGTCGGCCTCGAGCAGCGCCATGCGCACTTCACGCAGGGTGTCTTTGATGTTGTCTTCGGTCAGCTTCGCCTTGCCGGTGACATGGCGCAGCGTCTGCGAGAGACGGTCGGTTAGGTTTTCAAACATTGCGCGATCCTTTCAGGCCCTGTGTAGACCGGGATAATGGCGGCCCGGACCGGAATCAACATGTACTCGGCGAGCCTGCGGCGTGGGCAGGTCGCGGATTATAGCGAAGACTGCGTCTGGCGGACACCTCGCTGTCAGCTCGTTGAGTCTTTCGTGCGATGGCGGTTCTATGCCAAACTCAGCCCCTTTCGGGCCTGCCTAACAGGATTTATGCTCCCCTTGTCACCGAGTTTGCTGACCACCCTCGCCGCCGCCCTTCTCTATGCCGCTGCGACCCTTTATCAGGGCACCCGCCTGGCCACTGGCGCCAAGGCCGACAAGCGCCTGCTGGTCACGCTTGGCGTGTTCGCCGTGGTGGCCCACGGCGCCAGCCTGCTGACCCACCTGTTGACGCCGATCGGCCTGGGCCTGGACTTCTTCAGTGCTTCGAGCCTGATTGCCGCCGCAGTCATCGCCCTGACCTTGCTGGCCTGCTCGCGAATCCCGGTGGAAAACCTGTTGGTCCTGCTGTTCCCGCTGGGAGCGATCACCGTGTTGCTGGCGCAGTTCGCGCCGACCGGCACCGTGCAGATCATCGACGAAGAACCGGGCATACTTGCGCACATCCTGCTGTCGATCCTCGCCTATGGCATGTTCACCATCGCCGTGTTCCAGGCGTTGCTGCTGCTGGTACAGGATCACCAGCTCAAGAACAAGCACCCGTCCGGGCTGATCAGGAACTTCCCGCCGCTGCAAACCATGGAAAGCCTGCTGTTCGGCTTTCTTTGGGCGGGCTGGACGCTGCTGTCGCTGTCGCTGATTTCCGGCTGGCTGTTCGTCGAGAACCTGTTTGCCCAACATCTGGTGCACAAGACCCTGCTGGCCTGCCTGGCCTGGGTCGTGTTCAGCGTGCTGTTGTGGGGCCGCAACCGCCTCGGCTGGCGCGGCCACAAGGCGATCCGCTGGACCCTCGCCGGTTTTTGCCTGCTGATGTTGGCGTATTTCGGCAGCAAATTGGTCCGTGAATACATCCTGCATATCTGACGGGCGGCATAAATGGACGGTTTGCCCATAGGGCCGATGCTCGCGGTATTTGTCCTGCTGATTCTCTGGTCGGGACTGTTCACTGCAATCGAGATCGCGCAACAGCATCTACTGGCGCAACGCACAGCCTCGCGCGCCAGCGACAAACCGCTGGCGAAACTCGGTTTCCCGCTCGACAGCCTGATTCTGTGCAACACCCTGTGCCGCGCATTGGCCGTGGTACTTGCCACGCTGCTGGCGATTTTCCTCTGTGAAGAAAACGGTCCCTGGGCAGCCGTCCTAGGTGCCGGCGGCGTGTTGCTGGTATTTGCCGACTACTTCCCGCGCACCCTCGCCCAACGCTATCCGGACGCCGTGCTGTCATTCGGCAATTCGTTGCTCGCCGTGCCGCTGAAAGTGATCTATCCCCTCGCATGGCTGCTGAGCAGCATCAGTGGCTTGCTGATGCGCCCACTGGTGCGCAAGGCTCAGGTCGTGCAGCAGAGCGAAGACGACATCCCGCCGGAACGCCTTGACGACACGGAACATCCGTCTCGGCCGCACCCGGTTTCCGGCATCCATGCGCTGGACAACATCACGGTCAACGACATCCTGGTCCCCCGCAGCGACGTCGACGGCATCAATCTCGACGATTCCATCGAAGAGATCACCGAGCAGTTGCGCCACAACAAGCGCACGCGCCTTCCGGTCTTCCACAGTGACATCAACCAGGTCGAGGCCGTCCTCAACACCCGACAGATCCGACACTTGCTGGACGATCGCAGCCTGACCCGCGAAGCGTTGCTGGCCGCCAGTTACGAGCCCTACTTCGTTCCGGAAAGCACACCGCTGCAACTGCAACTGCTGAACTTCCACAAGCAGCAGCGACGTCTGGGCATGGTCGTGGACGAGTATGGCGAAGTGCTGGGTATCGTCACCCTGGAAGACATTCTCGAAGAAATCGTCGGCGAATTCGAAAGCGAGCACAGCCTCGACAATCCGCACATCCATCCGCAGGCCGACGGACGCATGATCATCGACGGCGCCGCCTCGATCCGCGAACTGAACAAATGCCTGGGTTGGCATTTGCCCAGCGATGGCCCCAGGACGCTCAACGGCCTGGTGACCGAAGCACTGGAAACCATCCCGGAAAGCGCGGTGTGCCTGAAGATCGGACGCTATCGCCTGGAGATTCTCGAAACCGAAGAGAACCGTGTGAGCAAAGTACTCATCTGGCACACCAGCGCGGCACCGGTGCTCGCCGCTGTCCGCTAGTTCGCCCCTTGTTCATTCGTTAGCCACCTTCCTATAATCGGGGCGCTTACCCAAGCCCCGCCGAGCCGTGTGCTTACCCCGCACCCGCCAGGTTCCGGCCGGTTCACCGCCGCATTCCGAATTACACCGACGACTGTTCCTACCTGAAACAGCGCTCGCGCCCTATCCCACATCCCCGGGTAGTCGACCATAATAATTCGCTCCAATGGAGCTCATGACTGTCAGGGATCACCGCATGACGACCAGTACCGCTTACAGCGACACCGCGCCGACCCACCCGACCAACTCCGCCACTCGGGTGGCCACCGCGAGCTTCATCGGCACCGCCATCGAATTCTATGACTTCTACGTCTATGCCACTGCCGCCGCACTGGTGATCGGACCGGTGTTCTTTCCGCAGACGTCCGGTACGGCACAGATGCTCTCGGCGTTTCTCACCTTCGGCATCGCCTTCCTCGCCCGCCCGTTGGGTTCGGCATTGTTCGGCCATTTCGGCGATCGCATCGGGCGCAAATCGACGCTCGTGGCCTCACTGCTGCTGATGGGTGTCTGCACCACGTTGATCGGCGTGCTGCCGGGTTACGACAGCATCGGGGCCTGGGCGCCGATCCTGCTGTGCGTGCTGCGCTTCGGCCAAGGCCTGGGATTGGGAGGCGAATGGGGCGGCGCAGCGCTGCTGGCGACCGAAAACGCGCCGAAAGGCAAACGGGCGTGGTTCGGCATGTTCCCGCAGCTTGGCCCTTCGATCGGTTTTCTGGCGGCCAACGGCCTGTTCCTGACCCTGGCCATGACCCTCAGCGACGAACAGTTCCGCACCTGGGGCTGGCGCATTCCGTTCCTGCTCAGTGCCGTGCTGGTAATGGTCGGTCTGTACGTGCGTCTCAAGCTGCATGAAACCCCGGTATTCGCCAACGCCATCGCCCGCCAGGAGCGGGTGAAAGTGCCGCTGGTCGAACTGTTCAGCCAATATTGGGCTCCAACACTCCTGGGCGCGGCGGCCATGGTGGTCTGCTATGCACTGTTCTACATCTCGACCGTGTTTTCCCTGAGCTACGGCGTATCGACGCTGGGCTACAGTCGCGAAACGTTCCTCGGACTGTTGTGCTTTGCGGTACTGTTCATGGCCGCTGCCACGCCTTTGTCAGCCTGGGCGAGCGACCGTTTCGGACGCAAACCCGTGCTGATCGCCGGTGGTGTGCTGGCGATTCTTTCCGGCTTTCTGATGGAGCCATTGCTGACTCAGGGTTCGACCTGGGGCGTGGCGCTGTTCCTGTGCATCGAGCTGTTTCTGATGGGCGTGACCTTCGCTCCGATGGGTGCGCTGCTGCCGGAGTTGTTTCCGACACACGTGCGTTATACCGGCGCATCGGCGGCCTACAACCTCGGCGGGATTGTCGGGGCCTCGGCGGCGCCGTTCTTTGCGCAGAAACTGGTGGCGATGGGTGGTTTGAGTTACGTCGGCGGGTATGTATCGGGGGCGGCTGTGCTCAGCCTGATCGCTGTGCTGTGCCTGAAGGAAACGCGCCATAGCGACCTGAACCAGGTGCCATAAGCGCATTGATTGCTCCCGCAAGGGCGGGAGCAATCGGACCGCGAGATTACAGCTCTACAACGACCGCCTGGGAGGCGCGGGTCGCCTTGGCGCGAGCCGCTTCAATCGACTCGTCACGCGCCAGGGCTACGCCCATGCGACGCTGACCATTGACTTCAGGCTTGCCGAACAGGCGCAACGCTGTATCCGGCTCGCTCAGAGCGGCGCCGAGATTGGCAAATGCGGTCTGGGTCGACTGACCTTCCACCAGAATCACCGCCGAGGCCGATGGGCCGAACTGACGGATCAGCGGCACCGGCAGGCCGAGGATTGCACGAGCGTGCAGGGCGAACTGCGAGAGGTCCTGGGAAATCAGGGTCACCAGACCGGTGTCGTGCGGACGCGGCGATACTTCGCTGAACCACACCTGATCCCCCTTGATGAACAGCTCCACGCCGAACAGGCCCCGGCCACCCAGTGCTTCGGTCACGGCTTTGGCAACACGCTCGGATTCTGCCAGCGCAATCGGGCTCATGGCCTGCGGCTGCCAGGACTCCTGATAGTCGCCCTTCTCCTGACGATGACCAACAGGTGCACAGAAGGTCGTGCCGCCGACGTGACGAACGGTCAGCAGGGTGATTTCGTAGTCGAAATCGATGAAGCCTTCGATGATTACGCGACCTTTGCCGGCACGGCCGCCTTCTTGCGCGTAGTCCCAGGCTTTCTGCACGTCATCGACGCTGCGCAGCAGGCTCTGGCCCTTGCCCGACGAACTCATCACCGGTTTGACGACGCACGGGAAACCCAGGTCCTGAACGGCCTTGCTGTAGTCCTCGAAAGTGTCGGCGAAGTGGTACGGCGAAGTTGGCAGATCCAGCTCTTCGGCGGCCAGACGACGAATGCCTTCGCGGTTCATGGTCAGTTGGGCGGCGCGAGCGGTCGGGATCACGGTGAAGCCTTCGGCTTCCAGTTCGACCAGGGTGGCGGTGGCGATGGCTTCGATTTCCGGCACGATGAAGTGCGGTTTCTCGGCTTCGATCACCGCACGCAGCGCAGCGCCGTCGAGCATGTTGATCACGTGGCTGCGATGGGCGACCTGCATGGCCGGCGCATTGGCATAACGGTCAACGGCGATCACTTCAACGCCCAGGCGTTGCAGCTCGATCACCACTTCCTTGCCCAACTCACCACAGCCACACAGCAATACGCGGGTCGCGGTCGGCGACAATGGAGTTCCGATACGGGTCATCTCAGGTCCTCAAAGAAGCGGATCATCGAGGGACGCGGCCAAAGGCGCACTTCCCATGGGGAGAAAGCGCGGCATTTTACATGAACCTGAGGGTTTGGCTTCAGCCGGCGACAGCCTGTTTGCGTTCGCGCCAGGCCATGATCAGCCAGACCGCAGTGACACCGGCGAACTTCGAGGCCAGCGCGGTGATGAGCACCGGCGGTGTGAGCAGATCGATCATGCCGAAGAAGATGAACGTATCGAGGGGAATGCTCAGCGCCGAACTTATCCACAAGCGGTCACGCAACGGGCGCTTGGTAATGGTGAACACCAGCCAGTCGATGCACTCGGAGACCGCGAAAGCCGTAGCGCTGGCCAGCGCAATCGATGGATCGGAAGTGACGTACGACAGCACGAGCGCCGCCAGCATCGCCACAATCGCGCCATGCCCGAAACGGATCTGCACCATGTCGCGCAGCACGAACACCAGCCCGCCCCAGGCCGACCAGATGACGTCCAGATGCGGCGCGGTGGAGAAGGCGAAGTTGATCAGCACGACACTGCTGATGTAAGCGATGAGGAAAATCATGGACGTGACCTGTCAATTTGGCGCACAGGTTACTTCAGCCCTTCGGTGACGCCAATCGCATCGACTATTGCCCGGGCGTTTTGCCGATCATCCAGACCAGGCCACTGGCCTTCGCCCGCTCATGGCACAACCCGAGCACCACCCGTCTCTCGTCATTGGTCATCCGGCTCCAGCGGGTGATCTCCTCGACCGTGCGCTGGCAGCCGGTACAGATGTCATCCTCGTCCAGTGCGCAAATACTGACGCAGGGCGAGGCGACAGGTCTTTCGGACAGTGTCATTCTTCTTGCTCGACCAGATCCCGCGCATAGCGCTGCGAGTTATGCACATAGTGCGCAGCACTGGCTTCGAGCATCTTCTTTTGCGGCTCGGTGAGTTCGCGCACCACTTTGCCCGGCGAACCCATCACCAGCGAACCATCGGGAATTTCCTTGCCTTCACCGATCAACGAATTGGCGCCAATGATGCAATTCTTGCCGATCTTCGCGCCGTTGAGGATGACGGCGTTGATGCCGATCAGGCTGTAATCGCCGACCGTACAGCCGTGGAGCATGGCGTTGTGGCCGATGGTCACGCCAGTGCCGATGGTCAGTGGATAGCCCATATCGGTGTGCATGACAGTGCCATCCTGCACATTGCTGTGCTTGCCGATCAGGATCAGCTCGTTGTCGCCTCGCAGTACAGCGTTGAACCAGACGTTGGCGCCCTCTTCCAGTTTGACCTTGCCCACCAGCACGGCATTGGGGGCCACCCAGCTCTGCGGATGGGTCTCGACTCGGGCGTCGCCCAGGCGGTATTTCATCTTGTTTTCCTCAGGGCTCACGATGGCTTCAGGTGTTGATAAAGCTTTTCGGTGGTCGATGCAGGCTGATTCTGGCGTCATAGAGCAGGTTGATCAACTCGACGATCATGATCGCCGTCAGCCCCCAGATCTTGTATTCGCCGTAACGATAGCTCGGCACGTACCAGCTGCGACCCTGATAATCGATGCGGTGGGTGTGTTCGCGGGGATCCTTGCGGAAAAACTCCAGCGGCACGCTGAATACCGCAGCGATCTCGGCATCATTGGCCTGGTATTCGACGAAATCCGGAATCACTCCGACATAAGGTGTGACCTTTATGCCATGCAGGGAGATCAGCGGGCTGAGCGGCCCGATCACTTCGACCAGACCGGGCGGCAGACCGATTTCCTCTTCGGCTTCACGCAGCGCGGTGAAGGTCAGGTCGGGATCTTCCGGATCACGCCTGCCACCGGGAAAGGCAACCTCGCCACCGTGGGTCGAGAGCCCGCTGGCGCGCAAGGTCAGGACAAGCTCCGGTTCGTCACTGCGAGTAATCGGCACCAGAACGGCGGCCTCGGGAAAACGCGTGTCGGTCTCCAGCGTGCGCGGCGTGTGATTGCTTACCCGGTGCAGTAGCTCGTCCAGCATAAGTATTCTCGATCTGTGCCTTACCCTGCATCATGCACCAATCATGACGACCGCCCAAGCCCCGGACAGGCGTCATGTCGCGAAACGACAACTTGCCGACAGCCACTTCTGCGCGCCAAGATAGGCGCAGCATTCAGGAACTCCAGCATGAAATTTTGCAGCCAGTGCGGCAACCCGGTTACCCAGCGCATTCCCGATGGCGATTCGCGGCTGCGATTTGTCTGCGACGGCTGTCAGACCATTCACTATCAGAACCCCAACATCGTGGCCGGGTGTGTGGCGACCTGGGGTAGCAAGGTTCTGCTCTGCCGCCGGGCCATCGAACCGCGCCTTGGTTACTGGACGCTGCCCGCCGGCTTCATGGAGAACGGCGAAACCATCGAACAGGCCGCGATCCGCGAGACCGCCGAGGAAGCCTGCGCCCGGGTACGCAACCTGAGCATCTACACCCTGATCGATGTGCCGCACATCAGTCAGGTGCATGTGTTCTTCCGCGCCGAGCTTGCAGATCTGGACTTTGCCGCCGGCCCCGAAAGCCTCGAAGTGCATCTGTTCGACGAAGAGCAGATTCCGTGGGACGAGCTGGCTTTCCGCACCGTGGGACGTACCTTAGAATGCTTCTTCGCTGACCGCCGTGCCGAGCTCTACCCGGTTCGCTCCGAGTCGATTCCACCGCTGGCCCAGCCTGCCATCACCTGAAAACACCTATAAATAAAGTATCTGCGTCACTTCCTGGGGAATTGTTTCAATGCGCTGGTTGCTTGCCCTGTTCTGCCTGTCGTTCGTCACTGTTTCCCAAGCGTCATTCGTGACCACCGTGACGCCCTCGAACACCCCGATGATCGAAAAAATCCTGGTGCTCAAATCCGCTCATCAACTGCAACTGATCGCCGACGGCAAACCCATCAAGACCTATCGCATTTCTCTGGGCAAAGGCGCGAAGAAAGGCCCGAAGCTGATCGAAGGCGACAAACGCACACCTGAAGGCCTGTACTGGATCGACTGGCGCAAGGTCAGCGAAAAATTCAATCTGGCCATGCACATCTCCTACCCGAACATCAGCGATTCGGCGCGTGCCCGGCGTGAAGGCGTCGAGCCAGGCGGGATGATCATGATCCACGGCACGCCGGACTCGGAAGAAACCCCCGAGGACCTGTTCCATACCCTGGACTGGACCGACGGCTGCATCGCCATGCGCAACATGGACATGCGCGAAGTCTGGGGCCTGGTGCCGGACGGTACGATGATCGAGATCCGCCCATAACGCCCGACCACTGGTCGTCCTCAAAAAAAAATTCAAGAGATCGCCGTTTTCGGCAGCACCGGCAGGAGTGATACCACTCTGATCCGCAGGCGCTGGCGCAGACCGCGATCTTTTGCTTTTTGCAGCCCACCACTAATACCACTTGAAAACACCCTGCCCTGGACCCGCGATTTCATGGGGCTTATGGCCGATCCGCTGCGTTGACATGGTATTCAAGTGGTATTAATTTCCGCCCGAGAAGCGAGCCACAACAATCCTATACTCGCGCCGGAAATCGCCTACATGAACGACCTCCACGCCCTACGCCCGGACGACTCTCAGCCTACGCCGCTGTACCTGCAACTGGCGCGCAATCTGGAATCGGCGATTCATGCCGGGCAATGGAAAGCCGAGCAGGCGATGCCGTCCGAACGCCACCTCAGCGAGCAATTGGGCATATCACGAGTCACCGCCCGCAAAGCGCTGGAAGTCCTGCTCGATCAGGGTCTGATCCGCCGCCTGCAGGGCTCCGGCACTTTCATCACCCCACGCCTTGAACAACCGCTGTCACGCCTGTCGGGATTCAGCGAAATGCTGCGCCTCAAGGGCTTCGTGCCCGGTTCGCAATGGCTTGAGCGGGAAATCACCCTGCCGACCCACGAAGAGCTGATCCGCCTGGGCCTGTCGCCGAACGACAAGGTGGCGCGCATGAAACGCCTGCGCAAGGCCGACGACACCGTGATGGCCATCGAAATGAGCACCCTGCCCGCCTCGATCATGCCCAGACCGCAAGTGGTGGGCGACTCGCTCTACGAACACCTCGACAGCATCGGCAAACCGGTCGTCCGCGCCTTGCAGCACATTCAGGCCATCAATGCGTCGGACGAATTCGCCGCCCTGGTCGGCATCGCTCCCGGCACCGCGATGTTGCTGATGACCCGCGTCGGTTATCTGGAAGACAACACGCCGATCGAAGTCACCGATACCTATTGCCGCAACGACTATTACGACTTTGTTGCAGAGCTGCGCCGCTGACCGGCAGCCAGGCCAAACGAGAGAAGCGAAATGTCCGAAGACAACATCCTCACCGCTGACGGCTGGATTCGCGGCCGGCTGATCCACGAACACGGCAGGGTCGTGTCCATCGAAGGCGTGCCTTGTGATCCGGCGGACAACGACCTGCCCTATCTGCTGCCGGGTTTCATCGACCTGCACGTCCATGGCGGTGGCGGCAAAGACATCATGGAAGGTGCCAGCGCTTTCGAAACCATCACCAGAACCCACGTGCGTTTCGGCACCACCTCGCTGCTGGCCACCACCATGACCGCGCCAAGTGCCGAGATCGCCAGCGTGCTCAAGGATGTCGGCGAATTCTGCGAACAGCGTCCGAAGGGCTGCGCCCGTGTTCTCGGCGTTCACCTCGAAGGCCCGTACATCAATCCCGGAAAACTTGGTGCACAGCCGAATTTTGCCCACACCGCGTTGATGGCTGAAGTCGAAGCGTATCTGGCGCTGGCGCCGATCCGGGTAATCACCATCGCCCCGGAAATCTCCGGCCACGACGACTTGATTCGAGAACTGAGCCGTCGTGGCATTCGCATGCAGATCGGTCACACCCTCGGCAGTTACGAGGAAGGTGTCGCCGCCCTTGAAGCCGGCGCCACCAGTTTCACCCATTTGTACAACGCCATGAGCCCGCTGCATCACCGCGAACCGGGCATCGTCGGCGCCGCCCTCGCCCACGCCAGATTCGCCGAGCTGATTCCGGACTTGCTGCACGTGCATCCCGGCGCGATCCGCGTCGCCCTGCGTTCGATCCCTTGCCTGTATTGCGTCACCGACTCCACCGCCGCTGCCGGCATGCCCGACGGTGAGTACAAGCTTGGCAGCCACACGGTCACCAAATGCCTGGGCGGCGTCCGCCTGCCGGACGGCACGCTGGCCGGCAGCACCCTGACCATGGATCAGGCCCTGCGCAATCTGGTGAAGATCGGTCTGCCGCTCGCCGAGGCCTCGCAACGTCTTTCGCAATTCCCCGCCGACTACCTCGGCATCACCGAACGCGGGCGCCTGCAACCCGGCGCCCGGGCCGACTGCGTGCGGCTGGATCGCTCACTCACACTGACCGCCGTCATGGTCGAAGGAGAAGACATTGACTTCAAAAATGCTTGAGGAGGCGCTGTCCTCGTTCGAGGCCGTGCAAGCCCAACTGCAACAGCTCGATGCTTCGATGATCGAGATCGCCGGTCGTCTGCGCCGTCAGCCGCCACAAGTGGCGATGACCGTCGCCCGTGGCAGTTCCGACCATGCGGCGAGCTACTTCGCCTACCTGACCATGCAGCAACTGGGGATTCCCGTGGCCTCGCTGCCGATGTCGGTGGTGACCATGCAGCAAGCGCCGTTGAAGGTCAGCGGCCAGGTCGCGTTCGCGTTTTCCCAGTCGGGCCAGAGCCCGGATCTGGTCAACAGCCTGCGTCTGCTACGTAAACGTGGCGCCCTGAGCGTGTCGATGGTCAACGCTTCCGATTCGCCGTTGGAGGCCGCGTGTGAATTCAGCCTGCCGCTGCTGGCCGGCACCGAAAGCAGCGTCGCCGCGACCAAGAGTTTTATCGCCACCCTCAGCGCCAGCGCCCGCCTGATCGCGCACTGGAAAGAAGACAGCGAACTGCTCGAGGCCCATAACGCTCTCCCGGAAGGCCTGCACGAAGCCGCGCAACACGACTGGAGCGCCGCCATCGATGCCCTGCGCGATTGCGAACGCTTGATGGTAATCGGCCGTGGCGCCGGTTTCGCCATCGCTCAGGAGGCCGCGCTGAAATTCAAGGAAACCTCGGCGATTCAGGCCGAAGCCTTCAGCAGTGCCGAAGTGCGTCACGGCCCGATGGCGTTGATCGACGAAAACTATCCTCTGCTGGTCTTCGCCCCGCGCGGTGCCGAGCAGGCCGGCCTGTTGAGCCTGGCGGCGGAAATGCGCCAGCGCGGTGCCCGCGTACTGCTGGCCGCACCGGATGACGTGCTCGAACGCGACCTGACCCTGAGCCGCGCCGAACACCCGGCGCTCGATCCGATCCTGGCGATCCAGAGTTTCTACGTGATGGCCGCCCGACTGGCCGTGGCCCGCGGCATGGACCCGGATCAGCCGCGCCACCTGAGCAAAGTCACCCGTACGCACTGAGTCCGAACCGAACGTTTTCCTGATGAGACCGAGCCATGCACAACAACAATAAAGAGCTGACTTTAAGCGCCCCGCTCAGCGGCCCGGTGCTCACGCTCGCCAAAGTTCCGGATGCCGTGTTCGCCAGTGGCGCAATGGGCGACGGCATTGCCATCGATCCGTTGAACGACACCTTGTATTCACCGTGCGCCGGCGTGGTGATCCATGTCGCGCGTACCGGTCACGCGCTGACCGTGCGTGCCGACAACGGCGCGGAGATCCTTCTGCACCTGGGGCTCGACACCGTCG
The DNA here is from genome assembly GCF_046231795.1 of Pseudomonas sp. KCJK9016. Taxonomy (NCBI): domain Bacteria; kingdom Pseudomonadati; phylum Pseudomonadota; class Gammaproteobacteria; order Pseudomonadales; family Pseudomonadaceae; genus Pseudomonas; species Pseudomonas sp. KCJK9016. Next base: position 145,967 of record NZ_JBJJMM010000013.1, read on the forward strand.
AATTGCAGGGCGAAGGTTTCTCGATGCTGGTCAAGGAAGGCACGCGGGTCAGCTGTGGCCAGCCGCTGGTGCGCTATGACCTGGACAAGGTCGGTCGCCGATGCAAAAGCCTGATCAGTCTGCTGATCGTGACCAACAGCCAGGATTTCCAGGCGCGGCCCATCACCCTGAAAACGGTAAAAACCGGTGAGCCGCTGCTGCACATCGTCGCTCGCCGCAGCGCAGCAGCGAACACAGAAGAATCCGTCGGCCCGGAAGTTCATGGCCATGTGCGGGTTGCCCATCGTGGCGGTCTGCATGCACGCCCGGCGGCGTTGATCCGTCAGACGGCGCAGGGTTTCAAGAGCCAGTCGCAACTGCATTTCGCCGGCAAGTCAGCGCCGTGCAACAGCCTCATTGGCCTGATGGGCCTGGCCGTTGGCGAGCAGGATGAAGTGCAGGTCAGTTGCCAGGGTTGCGATGCGCAAGCGGCGTTGCAAGCCTTGCTCACTGCACTGGCCACCGCGCTGCCCGACGATCATCACGCGGCGCCCCCCGCAGCCGCCCCGCGCAATCGTCCGGCCGAGGGCGGCGTGTTGCATGGTGTTTGCGCCGCACCGGGTCTGTCGAGCGGGCCGCTGTTTCGCTTGAATGCCATCAGCCTGCCGACAGACTCCGGCGACCATCAGCCCGAGCAACAATTGCGGATTCTCGACACGGCGCTGAACCAGGTTCGCAGTGAAATCGACGGCACCCTCGCCCAGGCGAAAAAACAGCGCAACGTTGACGAGGAAGCGATCTTCGCCGCGCATCTGGCATTGCTGGAAGACCCGGCCCTGCTCGACGCCGCGCAACAATCGATTGCGACCGGCACCGCCGCGACCCACGCCTGGAGCCTATCCATCGATACGCAATGCGAAGTGCTGCAAAACACTGGCAGCCCGCTGCTGGCCGAGCGTGCCAATGACCTGCGCGACTTGAAACAACGGGTGTTGCGCGCGCTGCTCGGCGAAGCCTGGCATTACGAAGTGCCGGCCGGCGCCATCGTCGCCGCCCACGAACTGACCCCTTCGGACCTGCTGCAACTGAGTACGCAAGGCGTTGCCGGCTTGTGCATGGCCGAAGGGGGCGCGACGTCCCACGTGGCGATTCTGGCCCGGGGCAAAGGCTTGCCATGCCTGGTCGCCCTGGGTTCGGCGTTGCTCGATCAGGCGCAAGGCCAATCCGTGGTCCTCGATGCTGACGGCGGTCGCCTCGAACTGACACCGAACGCCGAACGTCTGGCCGACGTCCGGCAAGCGCAATTGGACAATCAGCAACGTCGTGAAGCCCAGCAACTCCAGGCCCATCTCCCGGCCGAAACCCGCAACGGCGTGGCCATCGAAGTGGTCGCCAATGTCGCGTCCAGCCATGAAGCGGCGGATGCGTTCGCCAACGGCGCTGATGGCGTCGGCCTGTTGCGCACCGAGTTTCTGTTCGTCGATCGCCACACCGCGCCGGACGTCGAAGAGCAACGCAGCGCTTATCAATCTGTCATCGATGCCATGGGCGACAAGTCGGTGATCATCCGCACCATCGACGTCGGCGGCGACAAGCAACTCGACTACCTGCCGCTGCCAGTGGAAGCCAACCCGGTACTCGGCCTGCGCGGTATTCGTCTGGCTCAGGCCCGTCCGGAAATCCTCGATCAGCAACTGCGCGCCCTGCTGCACGTCAGTCCGCTGCAGCGCTGCCGGATCCTGCTACCGATGGTCACCGAAGTCGACGAACTGTTGCACATCCGCCAGCGGGTCGATGCGCTATGCCTGGAACTGGGTATCAGCCAGCGTCCGGAAATCGGTGTGATGATCGAAGTCCCGGCCGCCGCGCTTCAGGCCGAACAACTGGCCGAACACGCCGACTTCCTTTCCATCGGCACCAATGACCTGTCGCAATACACCCTGGCCATGGACCGCGACCACGCCGGCCTCGCCGCTCGAGTCGATGCCTTGCACCCGGCGCTACTGCGTCTGATTGCCATGACCTGCGAAGGTGCGGCGGTGCACAAGCGTTGGGTCGGCGTCTGTGGCGCACTGGCTTCCGATCCGCTGGCGACGCCGGTGTTGATCGGCCTGGGCGTGACCGAACTGTCGGTGAGCCCGGTACAAATTGGTGAAATCAAGGATCGCGTGCGCCAGCTGCACGAAGCCGAATGCCAACGTCTCGCCCGGGACTTGCTCAAGCTGAGCAGTGCCGCCGCGGTGCGTCATGCCTGTCATCAACATTGGCCTCTGCGCTGACAAAAACAACAAGGACAATCGCCATGTACCAACTCTTCATCGAAGGTCTGCAACGTCTTGGCAGGGCACTGATGCTGCCCATCGCGATCCTGCCGATTGCCGGTCTGCTGCTGCGTCTGGGCGACACCGACCTCTTGAACATCGCGATCATCCACGATGCCGGCCAGGTGATCTTCGCCAACCTGGCGATGATTTTCGCCATCGGCATTGCGGTGGGCTTCGCCAGAGACAACAACGGCACCGCAGGCCTGGCCGGGGTGATCGGTTATCTGGTGATGATCTCTACACTGAAAGTGCTCGACGCCAGCATCAACATGGGCATGCTCGCCGGGATCGTCAGCGGCCTGATGGCCGGTGCGCTGTACAACCGCTTCAAGGACATCAAGCTGCCGGAGTACCTCGCCTTCTTCGGCGGACGACGCTTTGTGCCGATCGTCACCGGTTTTGCGGCGGTGGGTCTGGGCGTACTGTTCGGCTATATCTGGCCGCCGATCCAGCACGGCATCAACAGCTTCGGCAGCTTGATGATGGAAAGCGGCAGCTTCGGCGCCTTCGTCTTCGGCGTGTTCAACCGTCTGCTGATCGTCACCGGCCTGCACCACATCCTCAACAACATGGCGTGGTTCGTGTTCGGCAACTTCACCGACCCGACCACCGGCGCCCTGGTCACCGGCGACCTGTCGCGTTACTTCGCCGGTGACCCGAAAGGCGGCCAGTTCATGACCGGCATGTTCCCGATGATGATCTTCGGCCTGCCCGCCGCGTGCCTGGCAATGTACCGCAACGCCCTGCCGGAACGGCGCAAGGTGATGGGCGGGATCTTCCTGTCGATGGCCCTGACCTCATTCCTGACCGGCGTCACCGAACCCATCGAATTCGCCTTCATGTTCCTGGCTCCGCTGCTGTATCTGGTGCATGCGCTGCTGACGGGCCTGTCGATGGCGATCACCAACGCGCTGAACATTCATCTGGGTTTCACCTTCTCCGGCGGCTTCATCGACATGGTGCTCGGCTGGGGCAGGTCCACCAATGGCTGGCTGGTGATTCCGGTGGGCCTGGCCTATGCGGTCATCTATTACGCGGTGTTCGACTTCTGTATCCGTCACTTCAACCTGAAGACGCCGGGGCGCGAAGACGTTGCCACCGCCGACAAAGCGGTGCTGACCGAAAACGAACGCGCCGGCGCGTACATCAAGGCCCTCGGTGGCGCCGAGAATCTGGTCACGGTCGGTGCATGCACCACGCGGCTGCGACTGGAAATGGTAGATCGCAACAAAGCGTCGGATACCGATCTGAAAGCACTGGGCGCGATGGCCGTTGTGCGTCCGGGCAAGGGCGGCAGCCTGCAAGTGGTCGTCGGGCCGATGGCCGACAGCATTGCCGATGAGATTCGCCTGGCGATGCCCGCATTGGGCCGAACCGTAGTGGCTGCCCCTGTCGACGTCGTTGCAACCAGCGAGCCCGTCACAGTCTCCGCACCGCTGGCACAGCAATGGCTGACCGCTCTGGGCGGCAGCGACAATGTGCTGCAACTGGACTGCATCGCCATGAGCCGGATTCGCCTGCAACTGGCCGATGGCAAGGCACTCTCGGAAAGTCGATTGAAAGAGCTTGGATGTTTGGGCGTCAGCGCACTGGAAGATGGTGTGTGGCACTTGCTGGTGGGCGAGCGGGCGCAGAGTTTGAGTGCGGCGCTGGAGGGGTTGGTTAATCGGAGTGAGGTGAGTGCGAAGGTTTAGGTTCACCACTCAACACGATGAGCGTTAGCTCGAGTACCGCTTTTGACTTACCGGCCCCATCGGAAGGCTGGGTGGAGGGATTCATCCGGGGTGGGCGCACAGCGCCGTTCGACCCGAAAAACCAAAAAACCCGCTGAAATCACTCTCAGCGGGTTTTCTGTTCAAACGGCAAGGAAGATCAAAAATCTTCCAGCCGCCACACTTCATAAGCCGGTGTCTCGTAAGGATGGCTGGCCTTCAAAGCCACCACCACCCCACGAATCAACTCATCGTCGACAACAAGCTCAACCTTCCATTCCTCGACCCGCTCGACCCGCCCCGCCTCACCAATGAACGGCTGACTGCCGTCCAGAGGTCGAAACTGACCCGATCCAGGCACCTGCCACGCACAATGATCATAGTCACCAATCCGCCCGCCACCGGCGGCGAATACAGCATCCTTGACCACTTCGACATGACTGTCGGGAACAAAAAACGCGAGCTTGTACACGGCGCTTAGTTCACCCACACGCGCGCGTTACGGAACATGCGCATCCACGGAGCGTCTTCGGTCCAGTCTTCCGAGCGCCACGAGTTCTGCACGGCGCGGAACACACGTTCCGGGTGCGGCATCATGATCGTCACGCGACCGTCGCGGCTGGTGAGGCCGGTGATCCCGCGCGGCGAGCCGTTCGGGTTGGCCGGGTAGGCTTCGGTGACCTTGCCGTGGTTGTCGACGAAACGCATCGCCACGCAACCGGACAGATCGGCTTCCAGCAGCGCCTCTTCGCTTTCGAATTCGGCATGGCCTTCACCGTGAGCGATGGCGATCGGCATGCGCGAACCGGCCATGCCCTGCAGGAAGATCGAGTTCGACTCCTGGATCTGCACCATCGCCACCCGCGCTTCGAACTGTTCGGAGCGGTTGCGCACGAAGTGCGGCCAGAACTCGCTGCCCGGGATCAGCTCGTGCAGGTTGGACATCATCTGGCAACCGTTGCACACGCCGAGTGTGAAGCTGTCGTTGCGCTCGAAGAAACCCTGGAACGCATCGCGGGCTCGGCTGTTGAACAGTGCGGACTTGGCCCAGCCTTCACCGGCGCCGAGTACGTCGCCATAGGAGAAACCACCGCAGGCCACCAGACCTTTGAACTCGTTCAGGTCGACACGGCCGGCCAGAATGTCGCTCATGTGCACGTCGATCGCGCTGAAACCGGCGCGGTCGAATGCGGCGGCCATTTCCACCTGACCGTTGACGCCCTGCTCACGCAGCACGGCAACCTGAGGGCGGATGCCTTTCTTGATGTAAGGCGCAGCAATGTCCTGGTTGACGTCGTAGCTCAGCTTGACGCCCAGGCCCGGGTTGTCTTCTTCCAGCAGTGCATCGAACTCCTGCTGGGCGCAGTCGGCGTTGTCACGCAGACGCTGGATCTGGTAGCTGGTCTCGGCCCACTGACGCTGCAACAGACGACGCTGACCGTCGAACACGGTTTCACCATTGAAGGTGATGATGATCTGGCCGTTGTTGATCGGCTGACCGATCACCGAAACGCAGTCGCCCAGACCGGCAGCGCTGAACTGCGCGAGGATGTCCGGAGTCGCGTCCTGACGAACCTGGATCACCGCACCCAGTTCTTCGTTGAACAGGATGGCGGCGATTTCTGCCGAGTTTTCCGCAACGCTGTCCAGGTTCAGGTTCAGACCGCAGTGGCCGGCAAAGGCCATTTCCATCACGGAGGTCAGCAGGCCACCGTCGGAACGGTCGTGGTACGCCAGCAGGTGACCGTCGGCGTTGAGGCCCTGGATCACGGCGAAGAAGGCTTTCAGGTCTTCGGCGTCATCGACGTCCGGAGCCTGCTTGCCGAGTTTGCCGTGAACCTGAGCGAGGATCGAGGCGCCCATGCGGTTCTGGCCGCGACCGAGGTCGATCAGGATCAGGTCGGTGGTGCCCTTGTCCATGCGCAGTTCCGGTGTCAGGGTCTGACGGATGTCAGCCACTGGCGCAAAACCGGTCACGATCAGGGACATCGGCGAGGTGACGGTCTTGTCTTCGCCGTTGTCGTTCCAGCGGGTGGCCATGGACATGGAGTCCTTGCCCACCGGAATGGTCAGACCCAGTTCAGGGCACAGCTCCATGCCGACCGCCTTCACGGTGTCATACAGACGTGCGTCTTCGCCCGGGTGGCCGGCAGCGGACATCCAGTTCGCCGACAGTTTGATGTCGGAGAGCTTGTTGATGCGCGAGGCGGCAATGTTGGTCAGGGTTTCGCCGATGGCCATGCGGCCCGACGCCGGGGCGTCCAGCAGAGCCAGCGGAGTGCGCTCGCCCATCGCCATCGCTTCACCGGTGTAGACGTCGAAACTGGTGGCGGTGACGGCCACGTCGGCCACCGGAACCTGCCATGGGCCGACCATCTGGTCACGGGCCACGAGGCCGGTGATGGTGCGGTCGCCGATGGTGATCAGGAAGCTCTTGCTCGCCACGGCCGGGTGATGCAGGACGCGCTCGATGCTGTCGGCGATGTCCAGGGTCGAAGGATCGAAATCATCACCCAGCTCGGCTTCGCGAACCACCGAACGGTGCATGCGCGGCGGTTTGCCCAGCAGCACTTCCAGCGGCATGTCCACCGGATTGTTGCCGAAGTGGCTGTCGGTCACGGTCAGTTGCGGCTCGGCGGTGGCTTCACCGACGACGGCGAACGGGCAGCGCTCGCGTTCGCAGATGGCCTTGAAGCGCTCGAAGTCGGCCGGAGCAACCGCCAGGACGTAACGCTCCTGGGATTCGTTGGACCAGATTTCGTGCGGGGCCATGCCCGGCTCGTCGTTTGGAATGTTGCGCAGTTCGAAACGGCCACCGCGGTCGCCGTCGTTGACCAGCTCCGGGAAGGCGTTGGACAGGCCGCCCGCACCCACGTCGTGGATGAAGCTGATCGGGTTCTTGTCACCCAGTTGCCAGCAACGGTCGATGACTTCCTGGCAACGACGTTCCATTTCAGGGTTTTCACGCTGAACCGAAGCGAAGTCCAGATCCGCCGAACTGGCACCGGTGGCCATGGAAGAGGCCGCACCGCCGCCCAGGCCGATCAGCATCGCCGGGCCGCCGAGCACGATCAGCCTGGAGCCGACCACGATCTCGCCTTTCTGCACGTGCTGCTCACGGATGTTGCCCATGCCGCCAGCGAGCATGATCGGCTTGTGATAGCCGCGGACTTCGTCACCGTGCGGCGTAGTGATCGACTGTTCGAAGGTACGGAAATAGCCGGTCAGGGCCGGACGGCCGAATTCGTTGTTGAACGCGGCGCCACCCAGCGGGCCTTCGATCATGATGTCCAGCGCGTTGACGATGCGCTCAGGCTTGCCGTACGGCACTTCCCATGGCTGTTCGAAGCCCGGGATCTGCAGGTTCGACACGGTGAAACCGGTAAGGCCGGCCTTCGGTTTGGCGCCACGGCCGGTTGCGCCTTCGTCGCGGATCTCGCCACCGGAACCGGTGGAAGCACCCGGGAACGGAGCGATCGCCGTCGGGTGGTTGTGGGTCTCGACCTTCATCAGGATGTGCACCGGCTCCTGCACCGCACCGTACTGGCGGGTCTCCGGATCCGGGAAGAAGCGGCCGGCGACGTTGCCGACGATCACCGAGGCATTGTCCTTGTATGCGGACAGCACGCCTTCGCTGTGCATCTGATAGGTGTTCTTGATCATGCCGAACAGGCTTTTTTCCTGGCTCTCGCCGTCGATATCCCAACTGGCGTTGAAGATCTTGTGGCGGCAGTGCTCGGAGTTGGCCTGGGCGAACATCATCAGTTCGATGTCGTGCGGGTTGCGCTTGAGACCGTTGAAGGCGTTGACCAGGTAATCGATCTCGTCTTCGGCCAGGGCCAGGCCCAGCTCGACGTTGGCCTTCTCCAGCGCGGCGCGACCACCGCCAAGGATGTCGATGGCGGTCAACGGCTTCGGCTCGGCGTGGCTGAACAGACCGGCAGCCTGTTCGAGATTGCCCAGAACGATCTGGGTCATGCGGTCATGCAGGACGTCGGCGATCTGCTGCGCTTCGGTTTCGCTGAACTGGCCGGCCACGTAGAACGCGATGCCGCGTTCCAGACGCTGGATCTTGCTCAGGCCGCAGTTGCGGGCGATGTCGCTGGCCTTGCTCGACCATGGCGAGATGGTGCCGAAACGCGGCAGCACCAGAAACAGACGACCGGTCGGCTCTTGAACCGGAACGCTTGGGCCGTACTTCAGAAGGCGCGCAAGCACCTGCTGTTCGTCGCCGGTCAGGACGCCGGTGACTTCGGCGAAGTGAGCGAATTCAGCATACAGGCCACTGACAGCTGGAACCTTCTGGCTCAGTTGCTCAAGGAGTTTGCTGTGGCGAAAGGCAGAAAGGGCAGGAGCGCCGCGCAGGATCAACATCTTCGGGACAGCCTCGGGAAGGGGTGTGCTTTGAGGCCGTGCATTCTAGCCTAAACCGCCCTCAACATCACCCGAAACGCTACGCACGGTTGCACTCGGACCTCAAACTGTGTTTCTGCCTCTGGAGTCAGCATTCCAGCCTGCAGGACAGCAGCTTATTTTTTCTGTCACAAAATGCTGTCCGGCCCCATTCCTGCGGGGTTGCGGGCGCTTTTTCAATCGCTAGCAGACTACCCCTCCACTGTCGAGATATGGCGCCCGTTGCGCTTTGCGTATACTGCGCACATGTTTTTCCCAACGGCTTTGCGTCCGCGGTACGCCAAATGGCTGATCGCTACCGGACTCTTCCTGATGCTCAGTGGCTGTGTTGATAAACCCAACACACTCGAGCGCGTAAAGGAGGATGGTGTGCTGCGGGTGATCACCCGTAACAGCCCCGCCACCTATTTTCAGGATCGCAGCGGCGAGACCGGCTTCGAATACGAGCTGGTGAAGCGCTTCGCCGACGATTTGGGAGTGGAGCTGAAGATCGAGACCGCCGACAACCTCGACGACCTGTTCGACCAGATCGGCAAGCCCAATGGTCCGGTGCTGGCTGCCGCCGGCCTGGTCAGCAGCGATCAGCGCAAGAAACAGGTGCGCTTTTCCCACTCCTACCTCGAAGTCACGCCGCAAATCATCTATCGCAACGGCCAGTCCCGGCCAACAGACGCCAGTGAACTGGTCGGCAAGAAGATCATGGTGCTCAAGGGCAGCACCCACGCCGAACAGCTTGCCGAGCTGAAACGCAAATATCCCGGAATCGAATACGAAGAGTCCGACGCCGTCGAAGTGGTCGACCTGCTGCGCATGGTCGATGAAGGCCAGATCGACCTGACCCTGGTCGACTCCAACGAAGTGGCGATGAATCAGGTGTATTTCACCAACATCCGCGTCGCCTTCGACCTCGGTGATGCCCGCAGCCAGAGCTGGGCGGTGGCCGCCGGCGAAGACAACAGCCTGCTCAACGAAATCAACAACTATCTGGACAAGGTACAGAAAAACGGCACCCTGCAACGCCTGAAGGACCGTTATTACGGCCACGTCGACGTCCTCGGCTACATGGGCGCCACGACTTTCGCCCAGCATTTGCAGCAGCGGCTGCCCAAGTACGAGCAACACTTCAAGGCCTACGCCAAGAAAGAGAAAGTCGACTGGCGCCTGCTCGCGGCCATCGGTTATCAGGAATCGCTGTGGCAACCGGCGGTCACGTCGAAGACCGGCGTGCGCGGCCTGATGATGCTGACCCAGAGCACCGCGCAGGCCATGGGCGTATCCAACCGCCTGGACCCGAAGCAGAGCATCATGGGCGGAGCCAAATACCTGGCCTACATGAAGGATCAACTGGACGATTCGATCCAGGAGCCGGACCGTACGTGGTTCGCGCTGGCTGCCTACAACGTCGGCAGCGGCCACCTGGACGACGCGCGCAAACTGGCATCACGGGAAGGCCTGAACCCGGACAAATGGCTGGATGTGAAGAAAATGCTGCCGCGCCTTTCGCAGAAGCAGTGGTACAGCAAGACCCGCTATGGCTACGCCCGTGGTGGCGAGCCGGTGCATTTCGTGGCGAACATCCGTCGCTACTACGACATCCTGACCTGGGTGACCCAGCCGCAACTTGAGGGCGATCAGGTGGCCGAAGGCAATCTGCATGTGCCGGGGATCGACAAGTCCAAGCCGGCGCAGGAAAACCCGCCGCTCTGATAAACACTGCGGGAGCCGGCTCCCACAGTGTCTGTGTTGATGCTCAGGCCTTTGCCGCCGCCAGAATCAACGCTTTCATCTCCGAGACCGCCGACTTGAAGCCGACGAACAACGCATGTGCCACCAGCGCGTGACCGATGTTCAGTTCGTTGATGCCCTTGATCGCCGCCACGGCTTCAACGTTGTGATAATGCAGACCATGACCGGCGTTGACGATCAGCCCCTGCGCCAGACCGAATGCCACGCCGTCCGCCACACGCTTCAACTCTTCGGCCACTTCTGTCGGTGTCTCGGCATCGGCATAACGCCCGGTGTGCAGCTCGATGGCCGGTGCTCCCACTCGCTTCGAAGCAGCGATCTGCCGCTCGTCAGCGTCGATGAACAGCGACACTTCGCTGCCGATCTTCGACAGACGCTCGACCGCTGCCCTGATCCGCTCTTCCTGACCCGCCACGTCCAGACCGCCCTCGGTGGTCAACTCCTGACGGGTTTCCGGCACCAGACAAATGTGGGCCGGACGAATGCGCTCGGCGAACGCCATCATTTCTTCGGTGACACCCATTTCGAAGTTCATGCGGGTTTGCAGCACATCCTTGAGCAGCAGCACATCACGCTCCTGGATATGGCGACGATCCTCGCGCAGGTGCACGGTGATGCCGTCGGCGCCCGCCTCTTCCGCGTCCAGCGCAGCCTTGACCGGATCCGGATAGCGCGTGCCCCGAGCCTGACGCAGGGTGGCGACGTGGTCGATGTTCACGCCAAGAAGAATGCGGTTGCTGGTGGTCACGGATACGCTCCTGAAGGGAAAGATTCGGCGCACAGCATACACGGTGAAGGGGCTGTTGACGTCTGGGCGCAGTGAGCGCCCGTCGTGCCGTGCCCAGACGTCAACAGACCCTCAGGGTTTGCGAAACAGCTCGCGGCTCACGAGAGGACGACCGCCCAGGTGAACAGCCAGTGCCTGACGCATCAAGCGTTTGGCAGCGGACAACGCACCGGGGGCAGTCCAGTCCGCTTCGGCCATGGCCAGCAGCTCGATGCCGTTGAACAGACCGGGTTGCAGCAGATAGACCCGCTCGAGTCCGGCGTCCACCTGCAAGCGATAGAGACCATCCGCAGCGATGGGCTCGTCATTGATGTCGGTGCTCAGGGAAAAGCCGTAGCCCAGCTCGTCGAGCAGACGCCATTCGAAGGAACGCAGCAACGGCTCCAATGGCCGGCCTTCGGCAAGGGCCAGCAGCGTGGCGGCGTAATGATCGAACACCGCCGGGTGCGGGTCTTCGGCCGGCAGCAGGCGAATCAGCAACTCGTTGAGGTAGAGACCGCTGAACAGCGCCTCGCCAATCATCCACGTCGCGCTGCCGGTGCTTTCCATGCGCCCGACATTTTTCAGCTCCCCCTTGCCACGGAACTCCACTTCCAGTGGCACGAACGGCCGTGCCAGCGTCCCGGCCTTGCCCCGTGCACCGCGCAATACCGCACGCAGCCGACCTTGCGGCGTGAGGAAGTCCACCAACGCGCTGGTTTCGCGGTAGGCGCGCGAATGCAGGACGTAGGCGGGTCGGGTGGGAGCTGAGCTTTGCGACATTGAATTCTCGATGACGAAATGCAGTTTTACACACAACCAAAAACTACTGTGGGAGCGAACCTGCTCGCGATGGGGGTGTAACAGACAACAAGGATGTCGACTGAAATACCGCCATCGCGAGCAGGCTCGCTCCCACAGTGGGTACCGGTGCTCTCGGGATCAGCGCTTTACAGGTCGCCGTAACCCAGCGAACGCAACGCACGCTCGTCGTCGGACCAGCCGCCCTTCACCTTGACCCACAGGTTCAGCATGATTTTGGAGTCGAACAGCAACTCCATGTCCTTGCGTGCCTCGGTACCGATGCGCTTGATGCGCTCGCCCTTGTCACCAATGATGATTTTCTTCTGACCGTCACGCTCGACGAGGATCAGCGCATGGATATGAAGTGTCGCGCCCTGCTGCTTGAACTCTTCGATTTCCACGGTGATCTGGTAAGGCAACTCGGCACCGAGCTGGCGCATGATCTTCTCGCGCACCAGCTCGGCGGCGAGGAAACGGCTGCTGCGGTCGGTGATCTGGTCTTCCGGGAAAAAGTGATCGTTCTCCGGCAGGTGCTCGGCGATGACCTTTTCCAGCGCATCGAGATTGTGACCCTGCTGCGCCGAAATCGGAATGATCTGCGCATTCGGCAGCTGTTCCTGCAACCAGGACAGGTGCGGCATCAGCTCGGCCTTGTCCTCGATGCGATCGGTCTTGTTCAGCGCGACGATCAGCGGGCCGGTCACGTACTGCACGCGCTCCAGGACCATCTGGTCCTCTTCGGTCCATTTGGTGCGATCGACCACGAAGATCACCACGTCGACGTCCTTCAACGCCGCCGAAGCAGTTTTGTTCATGTAACGGTTCAGGGCTTTCTCGCCACCCTTGTGCATGCCGGGCGTGTCGACGTAGATCGCTTGCACGTCGCCTTCGGTCTTGATTCCGAGCATGTTGTGGCGAGTGGTCTGCGGCTTGCGCGAGGTGATCGCCAGCTTCTGGCCGAGAATGTGGTTCAGCAGCGTGGACTTGCCCACGTTCGGGCGGCCGACGATGGCAACATAGCCACAGCGCGTTGCGTTTGTATCAGTCATTGCCATTCTCCACGCCCAGGGCAATCAGTGCTGCGGCGGCCGCTACCTGTTCGGCAATGCGACGGCTCACACCCTGACCCCGGCTTTTTACATTCAACAGGACAACTTCGCACTCGACGAAGAAGGTACGACAGTGGGGCTCACCCTGGATATCCACCACTTCATAGCGTGGCAGTTCACAACCACGCGACTGCAGGAATTCCTGCAGACGGGTTTTCGGATCCTTGTTGGTATCGACCAGCGTCAGACCTTCGAACTCCCCGGCCAGCCAGGCCAGGACGCGCTCACGGGCGACTTCCATGCCGGCGTCTAGGTAGATCGCGCCAATCAAGGCTTCCAGGGCATCGGCCAGAATCGACTCACGACGGAAACCGCCGCTTTTCAGTTCACCGGAGCCCAGGCGCAGGTATTCGCCCAGATCGAACCCGCGGGCCAGTACGGCCAGGGTCTCGCCTTTCACCAGACGTGCGCGCAAGCGCGAGAGCTGGCCTTCACGGGCGAGCGGAAAACGCTCGAACAGTGCCTCGCCGGCGACGAAATTGAGGATTGCATCGCCGAGGAATTCCAGACGCTCGTTGTTGCGTCCGGCAAAGCTGCGGTGCGTGAGGGCCAGGACCATCAGTTCCTGGTCCTTGAAGGTGTAACCGAGCTGACGCTCGAGACGGCTGAGAGAAACGCTCACGGTTTGACCACGCTGAGTTCGTGGCTGGATTCCACCGCCATCGCCGGGATAGGGCGCAGGCCTGGGACAATTAACGCTGTGTTCAAAAATGACGTCCTGAATATCGTGGCTTCATGCCCCGGTGCCGGTTGTGCCGACGCCAGAAATGCATTCGGCGCTGTGGTCAACAGCGCCGTGATTGTTTACTTGATCAGGCCGACCCGCGAGAAATTCGGCAGGTGGCTGAGTTTCGGTTCCGGCCAGCTCATCCAGACCGCGAAGGCCTTGCCGACGATGTTCTGGTCGGGAACCATGCCCAGCAGGTCCTTTGGAATGTTGGGATCATCCCAGTAGCGACTGTCGTTGGAGTTGTCGCGGTTGTCGCCCATCATGAAGTAATGCCCGGCCGGCACGATCCAGGTGTGGTCCGGGGTGGCGCGGTAACGGCTCATTTCCTTGCGGATCAGGTGCTCGGCGGCGCCGAGTTTTTCCTTGTAGAGCTCCGCGCTGCCCAGAGTGCCCGGCTCGGAACCGACCAGTTGCTCGGCAATCGATTCACCGTTGACGAACAGACGCTTGTCGGCGGTGTAACGCACCGTGTCGCCCGGCAGACCGACCACACGCTTGATGTAGTTGACGTTCGGGTCGCTCGGGTAGCGGAACACCATTACATCGCCGCGTTGCGGATCACCGACTTCGATGACTTTTTTGTCGATCACCGGCAGACGGATCCCGTAGGAAAACTTGTTCACCAGAATGAAGTCGCCGACGTCCAGGGTCGGTTTCATCGAACCGGACGGAATCTGGAACGGTTCCACCAGGAACGAACGCAGCACCAGCACGATGAACAGCACCGGAAAGAACGACTTGCCGTATTCGACCAGCAGCGGTTCCTTGTTCAGTTTCTCGACCACCAGCACATCAGGCTGGCTGACGCTGCCCTGATAGGACGCGATGGCGGCGCGCCGACGCGGTGCCAGGATCAGCAGATCGAGCAACGCCAACAGGCCGCAGACGAACACGGCGATAACCAGCAACAGCGGGAAATTTAGTGACATAGGACCTGACTATTCCAACCTGAGCACGGCAAGGAAGGCTTCCTGTGGAATCTCCACGTTGCCGACCTGTTTCATGCGTTTCTTACCGGCCTTTTGCTTCTCGAGCAGTTTCTTCTTGCGACTGACGTCACCGCCGTAGCATTTGGCCAATACGTTCTTTCTGAGCGCCTTGACGGTTGTCCGGGCAACGATCTGACCGCCAATGGCAGCCTGGATCGCCACGTCGAACATCTGACGAGGAATCAGTTCTTTCATCTTCTCGGTCAACTGGCGACCTTTGAAGTGCGAATTGTCACGGTGCACGATCAACGCCAGAGCATCGACCCTGTCGCCGTTGATCAGCACGTCCAGTTTCACCAGATTAGCCGATTGGTAACGATCGAAATGGTAATCCAGCGAAGCATAGCCGCGGCTGGTGGATTTCAGACGGTCGAAGAAGTCCAGGACCACTTCGTTCATCGGCAGATCGTAAGTCACCTGGACCTGGTTACCGAGGAACAGCATGTCGACCTGCACGCCACGTTTTTCGATGCACAGGGTGATGACGTTGCCCAGGTGTTCCTGTGGAACCAGGATATTGGCCCGCACGATCGGTTCGCGCATGTCTTCGATCGACGACACGTCCGGCAGCTTCGACGGGTTGTCGACGTAAATCGTTTCACCGGTTTTCAGTACCAGCTCGAAGATTACCGTCGGCGCCGTGGTGATCAGGTCCAGGTCGTATTCGCGCTCCAGGCGCTCCTGGATGATTTCCATGTGCAGCATGCCGAGGAAGCCGCAACGGAAGCCGAAGCCCAGCGCGTCGGAGCTTTCCGGGGTGTACTGCAGCGACGAGTCGTTCAGGGTCAGTTTCTGCAACGCTTCGCGGAAATCCTCGAAGTCATCGGAGCTGACCGGGAACAGGCCGGCGTAAACCTGCGGCTGGATGCGCTTGAAGCCCGGCAGCACTTCTACGTCCGGGGTGGAACTGAGGGTCAGGGTGTCACCGACCGGTGCACCGTGAATGTCCTTGATGCTGGCGATGATGAAGCCTACTTCGCCGGCCTTGAGATCCGCAGTGGCAGTGTGTTTCGGGGTGAATACGCCGACGCTGTCGACCAGATGCACCTTGCCGGTGGACTTCACCAGGATCTTGTCGCCCTTTTTCACGCGGCCATGACGCACACGCACCAGGGAAACGACGCCCAGGTAGTTGTCGAACCAGGAATCGATGATCAACGCCTGCAGCGGATCTTCGATATTGCCGGTCGGCGCGGGAATGGTCGTGACCAGGCGCTCGAGCACTTCGTCGACACCCAGGCCGGTCTTGGCGCTGCAGGTGACGGCGTCGCTGGCGTCGATGCCGATGATCTTTTCGATCTCGTCCTTGACGCGATCAGGCTCGGCCTGCGGCAGGTCGATCTTGTTCAGGACCGGCATGACCTCGAGGCCCTGCTCGATGGCGGTGTAGCAGTTGGCCACGGACTGGGCTTCGACACCCTGCCCTGCGTCGACCACCAGCAAGGCACCTTCGCACGCGGCCAGGGAACGGCTGACTTCATAGGTGAAGTCGACGTGGCCCGGGGTGTCAATGAAGTTCAGCTGATAGGTGACGCCGTCTTTGGCCTTGTAATGGAGGGTAACGCTGTGGGCCTTGATGGTGATCCCGCGTTCACGCTCCAGCTCCATGGAGTCGAGGACCTGGGCTTCCATCTCGCGATCGGCCAGGCCGCCGCACATCTGGATGAATCGGTCAGCCAGCGTCGACTTGCCATGGTCAATGTGGGCGATGATGGAGAAATTGCGGATATGACTCAAATCACTCACGGATCAACACTCAAAAAGGCTGCAGGCTTGGCCCGCCGAAAAATAGCCGGGAATTGTACCTGATACACGGCGCAAGCGTCACGTTCGCCTGTCATCCGGTTTGCATGCAAAAACGCCCCGATCTGGCGATCGGGGCGTTTTCAGGACTGGAACCTGGGTGAAACCTTGTTCATCAACCGGCGCGACGCAGCAACCAGACGCCCGCCAGTGCGCAGACCCCGGCCGGCACCAGCACCGCGAACAGCGGCGAGAAACCGAACACCAGACTGGATGGACCGAGCAGATCCTGCACGATACGGAAGGTGAACCCCACCAGTACACCGGTAAACACCCGCTGACCGAGGGTCACCGAACGCAGCGGACCAAAAATGAACGAGATCGCCATCAGCACCAACGCAGCGGTGACCAGCGGCTGCAGCACCTTGACCCAAAAGGCCAGCCAGTAACGGCCATTGCTCAGCCCCTGATCCGCCAGGTAATGGATATAACCCCACAGCCCGCTGATCGACAGCGCTTCCGGCGCCATGACTACGGTATTCAACAGTTCCGGGCTGATGGAAACATCCCAGTCCTCGGTCGGTTTATTGACGACTTCGGTGCTGCGCTCGTGGAACAGTGTGGTGGTGATATCGGTGAGCTGCCAGCGCTTGCCATCGAACTCGGCGCGCTTGGCGAAGCTCGAGCTCAGCAGATGACGCTCCTTGTCGAAGTGATAGCGGGTCACGCCATACAGCAGGCCATCGGGCTGAACGGCGTTGATATGGATGAACTCGTCGCCCTGACGGTGCCACATGCCGTGCTTGGCGCTCTGTGCGTCGCCGCTGCCCTGAGCCAACGAACGATTGGCCTGCGCCATGCTCTCGGTAGCCGGAGCAACGTATTCGCCGATCAGCACGCCGGCCAGCATCAGTACCAGCATCGGTTTCATCACCGCCCAGACGATGCGCCCGATGGATACACCGGCAGCACGCATGACGGTCAGCTCACTGCTGCTGGCCAGACTGCCCAGACCGATCAGACAGCCGATCAGCGCTGCCATCGGCAGCATGTCGTAGAGCCGGCGCGGCGCGGTCAGCACCACAAAGCTCAGCACATCGACCAGCGTATAGGTATCGCTGACATCACCCATTTCGTCGATGAAGGCGAACAGCGTGGCCAAGCCAAGAATGATCGCCAGCACCGCGATAATCGCGATGAACACGCTACTGCCGATGTAGCGGTCGAGTTTAACCACGGGCCACCTCCAGCGCAGCGCTGCGACGGCTGGCCAGCGTCAGGCGCAACGGCTCCCAGTACAACAGGCCGATACCGATGGCCAGGAAGATGCCGTGCACCCACCACAGGCCAAGCCCTGCCGGAATCTTGCCTTTTTCGAGGGCACCGCGAGCGGCAATCAGGATGGTCAGATAAGCCATATAAAGAAGAATCGCCGGCAGCAGCTTGAGGAAGCGTCCCTGACGCGGATTGACCCGCGACAACGGCACCGCCATCAGGGTCACGATGAACACCAGCAGCGGCAGCGACAGGCGCCATTGCAGTTCGGTTTTTGCACGGATGTCGTCGCTGGCCAACAGCGTCGAGGTCGGCATGGCGTCACGGTCGGTGACTTCCTCGCTGACATCCGGCTTGGGCAGCAACACACCATAGGTTTCGTAGTGGATGGCACGGTAATTGGCCAGTCCCGGGCTGCCGTCATAACGGTAGCCATTGTGCAGGATCAGGTAACGGTTGCCGTCGGG
The DNA here is from genome assembly GCF_046231795.1 of Pseudomonas sp. KCJK9016. NCBI lineage: Bacteria > Pseudomonadati > Pseudomonadota > Gammaproteobacteria > Pseudomonadales > Pseudomonadaceae > Pseudomonas > Pseudomonas sp. KCJK9016. Next base: position 164,024 of record NZ_JBJJMM010000013.1, read on the forward strand.
ACGGATTTCCTGCCGGCCCTTCTCGGCCACCAGCACGGAAATCCCGCGATCGGCCTGGTTGGCACCGAGGTTTTTCTGCGAGATGAACACGCTGCCCAGATTGACCCGGTCGTCGCTCAGGGTTTCGGTGTAGGTCACCCGGGTGCCGTCGCGCAAGGCCTGGAAGCGCCCGGGCTCAAGGGTGTCGAATTCGGTCAGGGCGTCCTGCTTGTTGAGCAGCAGCTGGAACTGGTTGGCGCCTTGCGGAGCCAGGCTCAGGCTCAGCCAGGCTACTACCAGTGCCACCAGCGTGGCCGGGAACAGCGTCATGCGGAACAACCGCTGCTGGCTCATGCCGGTGGCCGACAACACGGTCATTTCGCTTTCCAGGTACAACCGACCGTACGCCAGAAGGATCCCGAGGAACAGGCCCAGCGGCAGGATCAACTGCATGAAGCCCGGCAGGCGATAGCCCATGATCAGGAACAGCGATCCCGGATCGAGCTGGCCCGCTGCGGCCTGGGCAAGGTATTTGATGAAACGACCGCTCATGATGATGACCAGCAGCACGGCGCTTACCGCACTCAGGGTCAACAGGACTTCGCGGGACAGATAACGGAAGACGATCAAACCAGACACTCCAGGGTTGTCAGGCTAAGGCGGCCAAACAAGCAAACGTCCCGATGGCCCCGCAAGGCAGAGCCATCGAAAAAAGATGCGGCATTATCCTGTGATTGAGGGCGCCTGTCACTGCGCACACTCACGCAAGGGCGCAATCCGTTGAAGATCGTACAACCGAGGGTTGTCAGGCGCAGGGAGCGAGGTTCAAACTGCGGCCCTTGTCGCAGGCGCTGGCCTGCGCCTTTTCTTCTATAAGCAGGCGACTGCGAACATCGTCGAACGCCTGCGTGTTGACCATTCATTCAGGGATCCGGACATGGAACTGGTTGTAAAAAGCGTTAGCCCAGAAACGTTGAAAACCGCCACCCTGGTGGTTGCCGTCGGCGAAGGCCGCAAACTCGGCGTCGCGGCCAGACAGGTCGACGAACTGAGCGGCGGCGCCGTCAGCGCTGTCCTCAAGCGCGGCGATCTGGCCGGCAAGATTGGCCAGAGCCTGTTGCTGCACAGTCTGCCGAACCTGAAAGCCGAACGTGTGCTGCTGGTCGGCGTGGGCAAGGATGAAGAACTGGGCGACCGCCCGTTCCGCAAGATCGTGGCCGGCATCCTCAACACCCTCAAGGGTCTGGGTGGCAGCGATGCCGTACTGGCGCTGGATGAAGTCATCGTCAAGGGCCGCGACAGCTACGGCAAGACCCGCCTGCTGGCCGAGACCCTGATCGATGGCGAATACACCTTCGACCAGTTCAAGAGCCAGAAAGCCGAACCCCGCGCCCTGAAGAAAATCACTCTGCTGACCATCAAGGCTGCGCAGGCCGAAGTGCAACGCGCCGTGAACCACGCCACTGCAATTGCCAATGGCATGGCCTTCACCCGCAACCTGGGCAACCTGCCGCCGAACATCTGCCACCCGACCTTCCTCGGCGAACAGGCCAGGAACCTCGGTAAAGAGTTCAAGGACCTGAAAGTCGAAGTCCTCGACGAGAAGAAGATCAAATCCCTGGGCATGGGTTCGTTCTACGCGGTCGGCCAGGGCAGCGCTCAGCCACCGCGCCTGATCGTCATGCAATACAACGGCGGCAAGAAATCCGAGAAGCCGTACGCGCTGGTCGGCAAGGGCATTACCTTCGACACCGGCGGCATCAGCCTGAAGCCAGGCGCCGGCATGGACGAGATGAAGTACGACATGGGCGGCGCCGCCAGCGTGTTCGGCACCCTGCGTGCCGTGCTGGAACTGAAACTGCCGATCAACCTGGTGTGCATCCTGGCCTGCGCCGAGAACATGCCGAGCGGCACCGCTTCGCGTCCGGGCGACATCGTCACCACCATGAGCGGCCAGACCGTCGAGATCCTCAACACCGACGCCGAAGGTCGTCTGGTGCTGTGCGATGCACTGACCTACTCCGAGCGTTTCAAGCCGCAGGCAGTGATCGACATCGCCACCCTGACCGGCGCCTGCGTGGTTGCTCTGGGTGCTCACACCTCGGGCCTGCTGGGCAACAACGACGAGCTGATCGAACAACTGCTGAGCGCCGGCAAGGCCGCCGACGACCGCGCCTGGCAACTGCCGCTGTTCGATGAATACCAGGAGCAACTGGACAGCCCGTTCGCCGACATCGCCAACATTGGCGGGCCGAAGGCCGGCACCATCACGGCCGCGTGCTTCCTGTCGCGCTTCACCAAGAACCTGAACTGGGCGCACCTGGACATCGCCGGCACCGCGTGGACCAGCGGCGGCAAGGACAAGGGCGCCACCGGTCGTCCGGTTCCCCTGCTGACCCAGTACCTGCTGGATCGCGCCAAGGCCTGAAACCGATGACTGCAAGCGACGTCTCTTTCCAGGGGTGTCGCTTGCAGCTCAGGAACTGCAATGACCAAAGTCGACTTCTATATCCTGCCCAGCGCTGCCCCCTCGGCGCGCCTGGACTTTGCCTGCAAGCTTACCGAGAAAGCCTGGCGCATGGGCCACCGCATCTACCTGCATTGCAGCGATGCCGCCCAGCGCGATGACCTCGATGCACGTTTGTGGGCGTTCAAGGGCGAAACCTTCGTGCCCCACGGGCCGGCCGAGCGCGAACCGGAAGGGGCGATCGTGCTTGGACTGGGCGAAGACTGCGGCCAGCACCAGGACTTGCTCGTCAATCTCGACCTGAAGGTCCCCGCCTTCGCCAGCAAGTTCGCCCGCGTGGCGGAAGTGGTGGTGGAAGACCCGGCGATCCGTTCAGCAGCGCGGGAGAGTTTCCGTTTCTACCGGGAACAGGGCTATCCTCTGCAAGACCACCGTTTACAGCGACTCTGAGTACGCCGATGGACACTCCAAAACCGCTGCAGAAACCCGCCCACCTGCTGGATGACCTCGAATCCATCCGTCAGCTTCTGGGCGATGACAACCTGCAACCGCCGCTTTTGACCGACACCGTCGATGAAGGCGAACAGATACCGATGTTGTTCGACTCGATCGACAACACCCCACACGCCGTCGAGCCGCCGCCAGCCCCCGTCGTGAAGCCCGCCACTGCGCCGGCTGCACCTGTGGACAAAGGCCCCGACGCGCTACTGCACCTGGACAGCGAACTGCGCGCCGCTGCGCAATTGATCATGCAAGATGTGATCGACGATTTCGCCCCGCACATTGAAACCGAGATCAAACGTCGGCTGGATGCGCGGATGGAGCGGCTTCTCGCCCAGTACGAATAATTCCCCGATCTCCTGTGGGAGCTGGCTTGCCAGCGATAGCATCACTGCGGCGTTC